>JALYXK010000010.1 GCA_030947145.1 Actinomycetota bacterium | reverse complement strand
CCCACGCCAAGCGCTTCGCCGCCGACATGGCGATGGAGGTTACGACCGACGCCGTCCAGGTCTTCGGCGGCTACGGCTTCATCAAGGAGTACAAGGTCGAGAAGCTGATGCGCGACGCCAAGATCCTGCAGCTCTACGAGGGCACGGCCCAGATCCAGCGGCTGGTGATCGCCCGCGAGACACTGCTCCCGCGGCGCATCGAGGAGCCCGCGCGCGCGTAGGCGTCCCCGCGATCCGCTTGGGGCCAAGGGCCGCCCCTCACCGGGCGGCCTTTCGCGTTTCGGGTGCCCGCCCGCCTACTCGACGGCGCTGAACTCCCAGATCGCGATCGCCAGCATCACCAGTCCGAGCGCGACGATCACCCCGGCCTCGAGCAGGGCGGGAACGTGCCAGCCCCACCAGGTCACGCCGGGATCGAGCGCATGCCGCGCCAGCGGGGAAATGGACAGGTGGTTGAACACCAGCCGGCGCATCGGATCGACGGCGTAGGTGAGCGGGTCCAGGCGGTTGAGCACAGTCAGCCAGCCGGGTAGCCCCGAGGCCGGGAACAGGGCTCCGGAGATGAAGAACATGGGCATCACGATCATCTGCATGACGCCCATGAACGACTGCATCTGCTTGATCCGCACCGCCACCATCACGCCGAACGCGGTGATCGTGAAGGCCAGCAGCAGCTGCAGACCGAACACGCCGAGGATCAGCAGCGGGTCGTAGGGTACGTGCACCAGTCCGGCCAGGCAGAGCACGATCACGCCCTGGAAGCTGGCCACCGTGGCTCCCCCGAGGCACTTGCCGATCACGATCGAGCTGCGGCGAATCGGCGCCACCATCATCTCGCGCAGGAATCCGAACTCCCGATCCCAGACGATCGACGCGGCCGAGAACATCGCGGTGAACATCACCGAGATGCAGAGGATCCCCGGGTAGATGAACGTCTTCAGGTCGACCCCGTGGGTGCCCGCGCTGGAAAGGCGTTGCAGGCCGGAGCCGAGCACGAACAGGAAAAGCAGGGGCTGGATCAGCGACGTGGCGATCCGCAACCTGTCGTTGGCGAAGCGGATCAGTTCGCGACGCCAGACGATCTTGATCGCGCGCAGCTCCGAGGCCCACGTCCGCTGGGGAACGCGGACCCGGACGACCTCGATCGGTTCGCCCTGCTCGGTCGTGCCTTCAGGGCCGTGCGCAGTGGTGGTCACCGGCGCCCCCCGGTCATCATCTGCATCATCACGCGGTTCTTGTGCTTGGCCTGGTCCTCCTCGGCATCGCGAATCGTCGTTCCCGTGTAGGACATGAACACGTCGTCGAGGGTCGGGCGCGAGACGCTGACCGAGCGGATCGGCACACCGAGCGCGGCGAACAGGCGGGGCACGAATTCCTCGCCCGCCGCCACCCCGAAAGTGACGGCGCCCTCGGCGATCCTCGCCATGATGTCGAACTTCTCGGCCAGCGCCGTTATCGCCGCCTCATCGTCGGCGGTGTGAATCGTCACTCGGTCGGTACCGACCTGCGCCTTCAGCGTCTCCGGCGCATCGAGGGCGACAATTTGGCCGTTGTCCATGATCGCGATCCGGTCGCACCACTCGGCCTCGTCCATGTAATGCGTGGTCATGAAAATCGTGATCTCCTCGCGCTCCTTGAGTTCGCGGATGTAGGTCCAGATCGACCGGCGCGTCTGGGGGTCGAGGCCGATCGTCGGCTCGTCGAGGAACAGCACGCGCGGGGAGTGCATCAGCCCGCGGGCGATCTCGAGGCGGCGGCGCATCCCACCCGAGAAGGTCCCGACGGTGCCGTCCCGACGGTCCCAGAGGCCGACCATCTGGAGAACCTGGCGCATCCGGGGAGCGACCAGATCCGACTGTATGCCGTAGAGATCGGCATGCAGCCGGAGGTTCTGCGCGGCGGTCAGGTAGCTGTCGAGCGTGGGATCCTGGAACACCAGGCCGATGTTCCGGCGGACATCGTCGCGCTCGCGGACCACGTCGTGACCGGCCACCGTGGCCGATCCCGAGGTTGGCTTGGCCAGCGTGCAGAGCATGTTGATCGTGGTCGTCTTCCCGGCCCCGTTGGGCCCGAGAAATCCGAACACCTCTCCGGCCGCTACCTCGAAGCCGACGCCACGGACCGCCTGCACGTCGCCGAAGCTCTTGGTCAGCGCCCGCACCTCGATCGCCGGCGCGTCGGCGCGCGCCTCACCGTCGCCGCTCTCGGTCATCGCTCTGAACGTTACGGGGTCAGGCCTCCGGCCAGCAGGGTCTGCTCGATCGGGACCGGAGGCCCGGTGAAGAAGCCCTGGCTGAAGTCGACCCCGAGCGACCCCAGGAAGTCGAGGGTCTGCTTTAGGGTCGGCCGGCTCCCCAGGGGGCGTCAGTCATCGCGCGAGGAGCCGCCGCCGCGGGAGCGGACCCAGTCGGCGACCTGCTGGCCGACATCGCCCACCTGAGCACCGAGGTTGGTGATGTTGTCCGCCGTCTCTTTGAAGATCGCCTTGAAGCGCTCGGTGTAGAACTCGACGGCGTCGCCGGCCTCCTCGCGGACATTGTCCGGCTGGTCGCGGG
>JALYXK010000087.1 GCA_030947145.1 Actinomycetota bacterium | reverse complement strand
CTGCTGCGGGGGATCGAGGGCTTCGGCCCCGCTCACCATGTCCACACCGATCGCCTGCTGACCCTCTCCGAGGATCTGCCCGTCGTCTCGGTGGCAGTCGACGCGCCCGCGCGGGTGCAGGCGCTGCACGCCGATGTTCAGCGGATCCGGAGTCGCGGGCTGATCACGCTCGAGCGAGCGCAGCTGCTGGGCAGCGCCCCCGACCCGGCAGTGCCGGGAATCGACGCGGGTGAGGCGGCCAAGCTCACCGTTTACGTCGGGCGCCAGGAGCGCGTCGGCGGCCAGCCGGCCTTCGTGGCAGTGTGCGATCTGCTGCACCGCCGAGGTCTCGACGGAGCCAACGCCCTGCTCGGCGTCGACGGCACCCGCTGGGGCCAGCGCGAGCGCGCGCGATTCTTCGCGGCCAACGCCGAGGTTCCGATGATGATCCTGGCCGTCGGTGACGGCGCGGCGATCGAGGCGTCCCTGCCGGAGCTCGGAGAGTTGCTGCGCGAGCCGCTGATGACGCTCGAGCGCGTCCGGGTGTGCAAGCGCGACGGGCGGCTGATCAGCGTCCCGCACGAGCTGCCGGCTCGGGACGAGCGCGGGCGCGCGCTGTCGCAGAAGCTGATGATCTACAGCTCCGAGGGGGCGCAGCACGAGGGCCGGCCGCTGCATCGGTCGCTGGTCCGGCGGCTGCGCCAGTCGGGCCTGGCCGGCGCCACCAGCCTGCGCGGGCTCTGGGGCTTTCACGGCGACCACGAGCCGCACGGCGACAAGCTCCTGCAGGTCCGCCGGCACGTTCCCGTGGTGACGATCGTGGTGGACACGCCCGCGCGGATCGCCGGGGCCTTCGGGATCATCGACGAGCTGACCAGCCGCACTGGCCTGGTGACCAGCGAGATGGTTCCGGCCGCGAGCTAGGTGCTAGCCGTCGTCCCGGATCAAGCTGGCGAACCAGCGGTCCTGTTTGCGCCATCCACGCCGCACGATCAGGCCGCCGGCCTGGGCGAGCTGGTGGATGTCCGGCGCGGACACCCTCGCCCAGGGGAACCACGCGCTGATGCCGTGGGTCGTCTCGAGCCGCGCGCGGGTCTGGACGCTCGGCGTGCTGGGCGGCTCGAGCTCGACCAGCAGCTCGCCCGCAGCGGCCAGCAGCGCGCGAACCCGGCTCAGCAACCGGGTGGGCTCGCCGCCGATCCCGATGTTGCCGTCGAGCAGCAGGGCGCTGCGCCAGGTGCCGGCCCCCGGCAGCTCGTCGAAGATTGAGGCCACGATCGCCCGGCCGCCGCCCCCGCGAGCGAGCTCGACGGCGATCGGGGAGAGGTCGACGCCGAGGGCGAACACGCCCCGACGGGCCAGCGCGTGCAGGTGACGTCCGGGGCCGCAGCCGACGTCGAGCACCGGCCCCCGCAACGAGCGCACGATCTGCTCGTCGGTGGCGTCGGCGGGACTGGTGTAGCGCTGCAGCGCGACCGGCACGATCGTCCCGTCGGCCAGTCGAGCGCGGGCCTGCATCCCCGGCTCCGCGGCCGCCCGCAGGCCGTCGGCATAGAGCAGCAGGGGGCTCCTCATGCGATCGCCGCCCGCAGCGCGCCGGCGGAGATCGGCGGGGACGGGGGCAGCGCTGTGGCCGCCAGGGCTGAGGCGAACCGCGAGGCCGGGGCGGCGCCGGCCACGGCGCGGGCGTCCTCGATCGTGTCGACGTCGCGTAACTGCGGCAGCTCGTGGATTCGCAGCCCCAGCCGCCGGAGCCGCAAGCGCTGGCTGCTCAGCGTGCTCGCCAGGCTCATCGGGACGCCGGTGAAGGCGTCCCGGCTCGGGCGCTTGAGCCCCACGCTCCAGTAGCCGCCGTCATCGGCCGGACCGAGCACCGCGTCGGCGGCGGGGTCGGCCAGGGCCTCGATCCCTTCGAGTAGTAGTGCGGCCGTCAGCTGCGGCGTGTCCATGCCAACCAGCAGCGCCGGAGCGCCGACGTCCTCGAACGCGCCGGCCAGCCGCTCGGCAAGCCCGGTCCCGCGCTGCGGGATCACCTCGATCCCGCGGTGCCGCCACTTACGGGCGTCCCCGTCGAGCACCAATACCCTCCGCGAGGCCGGCGTGTGCTGCACGACCTCGAGGGTGTCGAGCAGCGCCGCCCGGGCCAGCCCGGCGGCCTGCTCGGCGGTGCAGGGCGGGCACAGCCGCGTCTTCGCGCGGCCCGGCAGCGGGTCCTTGGCAATCACCAGCAGCGCGATGTCATGCATGGCGCTCCAACCTAGGCAGCGGCCCGTCCCAGCGCAATTACGGAAAAAGAACGCGTGGCCGGCTCAGCCGACGGCCCGCAGCGGCGCGCGGGCGAACTCGGCCATCCCGGCCGCGAACTCCTCACGCGCGCGGAAGCCCAGCTCTAGCTCGGCTCGGTGCGCGGAGGCGAACACATGGCGAACGTCGCCGCGGCGGAACTCGCCGGTGATCACCGGCCGCGGCGCCGCCGGACCGCCGGCGTCGGCCAGCGCCTGGGCCATTTCGAGCACGCTGCGCGGCCGCCCGCTGGCGATGTTGAATGCGCCGGGGGCCGGCTCGGGGCGAGTCAGCGCCAGCACGTTCGCCCGGGCGACGTCGCGCACGTGGACGAAGTCGCGCAACTGGCCGCCGTCCTCGTAGACGCGTGGCGCCCGGCCGGCGGCGAGCGCGCTGGCGAAGATCGCCGCGACACCGGCGTATGGGGTGTCGCGGGGCATCCGCGGCCCGTAGACGTTGTGGTAGCGCAGCGCGGTTACGGGCACTCCCGTCTCGCGGGCGAAGCTGAGGCACAGGTGCTCCTGGTGGACCTTGGTCGCGGCGTAGACGCTGCGGGGGTCGAGCGCCGCGGACTCGGAGATGGCGCTGGGCGCCGGCGGCTCGCCGCAGTCCCGGCAGCGCACCTCGAAGCTGCCGGCCAGCAGATCGGTGACCGCGCGGGGTCCCGGGGTGAGGAGGCCGTGGTTGGCGCACTCGTATCTCCCCTCGCCGTAGACGACCATGCTGCTGGCCAGCAGGAGACGGCCGGCAAAGCCGCGGGCCGCGAGCCGGCAGAGCAGTACTGCGGTGCCGAGATCGTTGTGGTGAACGTAATCGGCGACGTCGCGCATGTCCTGGCCGAGGCCGACCATGGCCGCCTGGTGGCAGACGGCCTGCACGCCTTCCAGCGCGTCGTCGAGGCCGGCGGCGTCGGTCATGTCGAGCACGCGGAACTCGGCCTCCGGGTTCAAATACTCCGGCGGGCAGCCGTGGGCGGCGGGCAGCAGCGCGTCGATCACTCGGACCGGGTGGCCGCCGGCCACCAGCGCGTCGACGATGTGCGAGCCGATGAATCCGGCTCCACCGGTGACGAGGATCATCGCCGGTGACCCTATGGCATCGGGCCGCGTCGCTGGACCGGGTCCCGGCTGAGTTTCGCTTCCCGTAAGGGTCGGCGGCCTAGGCTTCCGGGAGCATGATCCAGGTCATCCTTCCCGTCCTCGACGAGGCCCAGGCGCTCCCCGGCGTGCTGTCGGCGATGCCATCGGGGTACGACGCGATCGTCGTCGATAACGGCTCCTCGGACGGCTCGGGTCAGCTCGCGGCTCGGCTCGGCGCGCGGGTGGTGTGCGAGCCGCGGCGGGGCTTCGGGGCGGCCTGCTTCGCCGGGTTGGGGGCCGCCAGCACCGAGCTGGTCTGCTTCATGGACTGCGATGGCTCGCTGGATCCGGAGGAGCTCGAGTCGGTAGTGGCGCCGGTGGCGCGCGGGGCGGCGGATCTGTGTCTCGGCGCGCGGCGCCCCTCGGCCGGGGCCTGGCCGCTGCACGCGCGGCTGGCCAACCGGCTGCTGGCGGCCGAACTGCGGCGGCGCTGCGGCGTCCGGCTGACCGACATCGGGCCGATGCGCTGCGCCGGCCGGGAGGCGCTGCTCGGGCTCGCGCTGCGGGACCGGGCGTTCGGCTGGCCGTTGGAGATGGTCCTGCGGGCGGCGGCGGCCGGGTGGAGGCTCAGCGAGGTGCCGGTGACCTACAGCGCGCGCACCGGCGGGCGCTCGAAGGTCAGCGGCAGCGTCCGGGGCACCTGGCGCGCGACCCGCGACATGGGCGCGCTTCTGCGCTAGGGCTCCTGGTCGGCGAGCCGGGTGGGCGCCATGGCGCCGAACCCGAGCGCGACGAAGGCGATCAGGCAGAAGACGCCGATCGCGTGGGCCCAGCCGGCGTTGGCCACGGTCAGCAGGCCGAATCCGGCGATCAGACTGGCCGCGGCGGCGCGGCCCAAAATGCCTGGGGCGAGGACCGAGGCGACCGCGGCTCCCGTGGCCGCCAGGTCGGGGGCCGCTGGGGCGTGGTCCATGCGCCCGCCGAGGACGAGCCGGAACAGCCAGGCCAGCGAGGGGAAGAGGATCGCTCCGCCGGCCAGCACGGCGACGATGACCAGGACCAGCGTGTCGTGGGGCGCGGCCGCCTGGGCGATCGTCAAGCCGCGCAGCAGAATGGGCTGCTGGGCCAGCGCCCACCCGGCGATGATCGCCGCGACGGCCAGCGCCGCCGTATAGCGGGCCAGCTCGAAGCGCCTGCGCCAGACCAACCCGAGCGCGAGCCCGCCGGCGAGCACCGAGACGATCAGGCCGGGCAGCCCCGGCCCGGCCACGAGGCGGTGGTACAGCGGGTGCGCGTCGGAGTGCAAAACGGCCAATCCGCCGACGGCGATCGCCCCGGCGACCCCGCCCGCGGTCAGCGCCCGCAGGCGGAACCTGCGCGCGAGTTCCGCATCGCCGATCCGGGCGGCGTCGGCACTGAGAAAGACCGCCGCGATGTAGGCCGCCGAGACCACCGCCAGCAGGCCGATCAGGATCGAGGTGGGCCCGATCCAGCTCGAGAACCGATCGCCGGTGGCGTTGCCGACCGGCACCCGGCGGGAGGCGATCCCGCCGACCGCCGCGCCGAGGGCGAAAGGCGTCAGCAGCGAGGAGATCGAGAAGACGTCGTCGACTCGGCGGGCCTCGCCCGGCGTGCGGGTGCCCGAGCGCACGGCGTAGGCGGCGCCGCGCAGCACGATCCCGATGCCGGCCAGGAACAGGGGGATCGAGAGAGTCGAGGCGATCGAGCCGAAGGCCGCCGGGTAGGCGGTCCAGAGCACGGTGATGACGAAGATCAGCCATACATGGTTGGCCTCCCAGACCGGGGCCATCGAGTCATGGGCGTGATCGCGCAGGCGCTCGGCCTCCGGTCCGCGACCGGCCGTCAGCTGCCACATGCCGGCGCCGAAGTCGGCGCCGGCCAGCACGGTGTACAGGGCCAGGCCGGCGAGGACGAAGATCATCGGGATGTCATAGAGGTGCATGGGCTAGGCGCGCGGGGTCAGGTGGGTAGGCACTAGGCGCTCTCGGCCTGGGCCTGGCCGGCGGCGCTGGGGGGAAGGGCATCGAGCGGAGCCCGGGCGAGCCGGCGCAGGATCCAGGCCACCGCCACGGCGACGCCCAGGTAGACCGTGGCCAGCGCGGCGTAGCCGATCGGCAGACCGCCGGCGCCGGTGACCGCCTGACTGGTGCGCATCACCCCGTAGACGACCCAGGGCTGGCGACCGACCTCGGTGGTCACCCAGCCGGCGATCAGTGCGATCAGCGAGGCCGGGCCGGCCAGCGCCACCGCCCGGTAGAACCAGGGCGAGTCGGGGAGCCGCCCCCGGCGCAGGCGCACGAACACGAACACCACGCCGAGCAGGGCCAGCAGGGTGCCGATCCCCACCATCGCCTGAAACGCCACGCGCACGACGTTCTCCGGTGGGCGGTCCGACGCCGGAACGGTGTCGAGCCCGCGGACCGTCGCGTTCGGATCGTGAACGGCCAGCAGCGAGAGCAGCTTGGGGATCTTGATGCCGTACTTGATCTGGCTGTCGGTGTACCAGCCGAGGAGGTGGATCGGCGCGCCCTTGGTGGTCCGGGTCAGGCCCTCGAGCGCCGCCAGCTTGACTGGCTGGTAGTGCGCGACCTCACGCCCGGCCCAGTCGCCGACCAGCACCTGAACGGGTGAGGCCAGCGCCGCGATCGTCAGCGGGATGGCCAGCGCCGTGCG
>JALYXK010000080.1 GCA_030947145.1 Actinomycetota bacterium | reverse complement strand
GCGGCGCCCAAGCGGCGGAGGCCGAGAACGCCCGCTACGAGCTGGCCGGGCCGGAGACGCTCACCCACCGCCAGCTCGTCGAGGTCGCCACCCACTCCTTCAACCGGCACCGGCCGATCCTCAAGATCCCCACCCGCGCCGTCCGGCGCTCGCTGAAGCTGGTCGAGCTGCTGATGGGCCCAACCGCGTTCGCCACCTGGGACGAGGCGGAGTTGCTCGACATTCCGATGACCTCGCGGCACGGCACCGTCGACGCCGAGCGCCTCGGCGTGCAGCCACAGCCGATGCGCGCCGTCCTCGGAGTCGGGTAGCGGTCAGGGCGCGGTGCCCGCGCCGCCCGGCTGCGGCCGGCGCTCCGCCCAGGGCAGCGCTTGCTCGAGCTGCGTGCCCAGCGCCAGCAGGA
The DNA here is from genome assembly GCA_030947145.1 of Actinomycetota bacterium. Classification (GTDB taxonomy): domain Bacteria; phylum Actinomycetota; class Thermoleophilia; order Solirubrobacterales; family Solirubrobacteraceae; genus Palsa-465. Next base: position 1,672 of record JALYXK010000080.1, on the reverse strand, counting down.
CGTCCTCGCCAGCCGGGGCTCCGATCAGCTGAATCGCCGTCGGCAGGCCATCCTCGCCCAGGTAGAGCGGCAGCGAGATCGCCGGCTGGCCGGTCACGTTGACGATCGCCGTGTACGGGGTGAACGCACCGGAGCGCTGGAAATGGTCCCACGGATCGGGTCCGCGTCCGTGCACCTCGCCCGTCCTCAGCGGCCGCTGGGCCAGCGCCGGGGTGAGCACGACGTCGTAGGGGGCGAGGAAGGTGATGATCGCCCGGGCGAGCGCCTCGAGCTCGGCCTGGGCGAGCAGGAAGCTCAGCGTGTCCTGCTGGCGCGCCCGCTCCCACAGCGCCCAGGTCAGCGGCTCGATGTCTTCCTCGGTGGGCTCCCGGCCGGCCAGGCGCCCGCCGAGCAGCGTGCTCATCGACACCATCGGCCCGAACAGCCGGGTGAAGTCCGACAGCAGCTCGGCCCCCGACCAGGGCGGGACGATTTCCTCCACCTCGTGTCCCAGCGACTCCAGCAGGGTCGCGGCGTCCCGCGCCGCCGCCTCGCAGATCGGGTGCAGCGGCTTGGCCGCGAGCGGCATGTTCAGGGCCAGCCCGACCCGCAGCCGCGCGGGATCCTCCGTAGCCAGTGAGCCAAAGCGGTCCGGAGGAGGAGGGGCCCAGCTGGCGTCGCCGAGCTCGTAGCCGGCCATCACGTCGAGTAGCTGAGCGGTCTCGGTCACCGTGCGCGTGAGCACGCCGTCGGAGACCAGGAAGCTCGCGCCCCCGTCCGGACCGACCGAAACCCGGCCGCGTGATCCCTTCAAGCCGACCAGCCCGCAGCACGACGCGGGAATCCGGATCGAGCCCCCGCCGTCGCTCCCGTGGGCGACCGCGACCATCCCGACCGCGACCGCCGCCGCCGAACCGCCGCTGGAGCCGCCCGGCGTACGCGAGAGATCCCAGGGGTTGGCGCTCGCCCCGAAGCGCCGAGATTCCGTGGTGGGCAGGATCCCCATCTCGGGCAAGGCGGTCTTGCCGACGATCACGAACCCGGCGTCGCGCAGCCGGCGCACGACGAAGGCGTCCCGGCGGGCGATCAGGTTCCCGAACAGGTCGCTGCACATCGTCAGTGGCATCCCCGCGACCGCGCGGTTGTCCTTGACGGCGATCGGCACCCCGGCGAAAGGACGCGGGTCGCCGGGCCCGGTGTCGCCCGCTGCGGCCAGCGCGGACTCCGCGGCGACGTGGGTGAACGCGTTGATCGTGGGCTCGAGCTCCTCGATCCGGCGCAGCGAGGCGCCGACCAGCTCGGTCGCGCTGAGCTCCCCGGTCCGCACGAGCGCTGCGAGCTCATCGGCTGGTCGGAAGAGCAGCTCGTCCACTACAGGCAAACCCTAAGGCACCAGTCCGCCGCGCTCCGCCGCGGCGCGCTACCGCTGGTCGTACCCGTGAAGCCGATCGGCACTAGCCTTGAAGCCGATCTCCAATTCTTATACGCGCGCCAGGAGCACAGATGAGCGTCACCACCGAAGTTCAATCAGGCCTCGAGGGCGTGGTCGCCTTCGCCACCGAGATCGCCGAGCCCGACCGGGCCGGCGGCGCGCTGCGCTACCGCGGGGTCGACATCGAGGATCTCGTGGGCACCGTGCCGTTCGAGCAGGTCTGGGGACTGCTGGTCGACGGCCAACTGCGGCCCGGGCTGC
>JALYXK010000062.1 GCA_030947145.1 Actinomycetota bacterium | reverse complement strand
CACGTCGATCGGGGTGGTCCCCGGCGGCTCCCACGGCGGCCGCACCGTGAGCCGGCCGTCGAGCACCAGGGGACGATGGAACTCACGCCAGCGCTCGGCCCAGTCATCGGCGACCTCCGAGGTGCTGACCTCGACCAGCGCAGCGCCCGCGGCGGCGCGGACGTCGGGCAGCGCCGGTAGCTCTCCCGGCGGCCCGTAGACGGCGTATTCGACGATCTCCGGGGATACCGAGACCTCCTCGACGCCGCCCGGGGCCAGCTCGAGCAGCTCGGCCAGCACCAGCTCGGCCTCGGCGCGGGTGACGCGAACGGCGAGGCGGATCAAGCGAGTAAGGCCGACGGCGCGCGGATCGCCGCGTCAGCCCCCGAAGGCTCGCTTGAGCTTGCCGAACACGCCATCGTCGGTCCGGAGGTTCTCGGCGGTCATCGAGTCGGCCAGCTTCTGCAGCAGGTCGCGCTGCTCGCGCTTGAGGTGTCGGGGGACGACCACGTTGACGACGACCCGCAGGTCGCCGGTGCGCCGGCCGCGCAGCGTGGGCATGCCCCGGCCGCGGAGCACCAGCGTCTCGTGCGGCTGTGTGCCGGCGGGAATCTCGAGCTCCTCGCTGCCCTGTACCGTCGGCACCTGCACGGTGGTCCCGAGGGCGGCCAATGGCGCCGCCACGTCGACGGCGGTGACCAGGTCGTCGCCGTCGCGCAGGAACCGATGGTCCTCGCGGACCGAGATCAGCACGTATAGGTCGCCCGCCGTGCCACCGTGCTCGCCCGCGTGGCCGCGGCCGGTGATCCGCATCCGCTGTCCGTCGGAGATCCCGGCCGGGATGTCGACCGACACGGTCGCGCGCTCCACCTTGCGGCCGCGTCCGCGACAGACCTTGCAGGGATCTTTGGGCACGCGGCCCTCGCCCTCGCAGACATCGCAGGGCGCGGCGCGTACCACCTGACCGAACGGAGTGCGCGAGACCGCGCGCAGCTGGCCGGTGCCGCCGCAGCGCTCGCAGGTCTCGATCGGGGTGCCCGGCTCGGCGCCGTTGCCCCGGCAGTTCTCGCACGTGGAGACGACCTCGTAGGCGACCTCGACGGTCGCGCCGGCCGCAGCCTGGGCGAGATCGATCTGCGCCGTGGCGGCCACGTCCCCGCCCTGCGCGGGACCGCCGGGACGCCCACCGCCGAACAGTCCGCCGAAACCGCCACCGCCCCCCCCGCCGCCGAAAAAGGCCTCGAAGATGTCCCCGACCGAGCCGAAGCCCTCGAAGTTCGGCGCGTACCCGCCGCTGCGAACGCCCTCGTGGCCGTAGCGGTCATAGGTCGCCCGGCGCGTCGAATCCGACAGCACCTCGTAAGCCTCGGCCGCCTCCTTGAACTTGCTCTCGGCCTCGGGATCGTGGCTGTTCACATCGGGGTGGAGCTCACGGGCCAGCCGTCGGAAGGCCTTCTTGATGTCGGTCTCGTCCGCGTCGCGGGAGACGCCGAGGATGTCGTAGTAATCGCGGGGCATCTGGGAGGCGTTCAGCGTTCGTCGTAGACGTCCACCATGAACCGGGAAAGCTGCGCGGCCGCCTCCCGGACCGAGCGGATGGCCTGCGCGTAGTCCATCCGCAACGGCCCGATCACCGAGACCGAGCCGAGATTACGCTGCGGCAGGCCGTAGCCGGCGGCCACCAGCGCCAGCGAGCGCATGGCCGGGGCGGCGTTCTCGGTGCCGATCCGCACGAGCACTCCACGCTCGCCCAGCGCGATGCGCAGCACGCCGAGCAGGGTGACCCGCCGCTCAAGCATGTCCATCAGGGCGTTCAGGTCGGACACGTCTCCAAAGCGGTCCAGACGCAGGAGTCGGGAGGCTCCCTCGACGTACAGAGTTTCCGGCGCGGCGTCCTCCAGCCCGGTGAACACCGGCGCCAGGGCGTCGATGAAGGTGGTCTCCGTGGCCGACAGCGACGGGTCGTGGAGCCGTTGCTGGAGCATCCGGGCGCCGAGCCCTAGCCCGACCAGCCGTTCGTTGAAGTAGCTCGCCGCCCAGTCGGCGAGACCGGGGTCGACCGGGGAGGCGAACGTGAACAGCCGCTTGGTGACGCCGCCGGTGGAGGTGATCACCACCACCATCAGCACCTGTGGCTGCAGCACCAAGACCTCGACGTGGCGAACCGTCGAGGTGTCGATCGGCGGCGCGGTGACGATGGCCAGCAGGTTGTTCACCTGCGAGAGCGTCTCGGTCGTCACCTGCATCGCCTCATCCAGCTCGCGCCGCACCAGCGAAAGCGACAACCGCGGGCCGGTGTCCTCGGCGGGCAGCAGCCGATCGACGAAGTAGCGATAGCCCGCCTCGGTGGGAACCCGGCCGGCGGAGGTGTGCGGGTGGGCCAGCAGCCCCAGCTCCTCGAGGTTGGCCAGCTCGTGCCGGATCGTCGACGGACCCCACTCGACGTTCGCCGAGAGCGACTTGGAGGCAATCGGCACTCCGGCGTCGAGGTAGTCCTCAACCACCTTGCGCAGCACGAGTTCCTGGCGATCCGTCAGCACGGCCCTGATTGTAGGATGGGGGCTGACCGTCGGTGGGCGACCAGCCTTGGGAGAATCGCCCCGGGGACGATTCTCCCGGCTTCTCAGTCGGAGAGCTCAGCGACGGCGTTGCGGATGACTCGCTTGCCCGACTGCCTGGCCTCGGACTCGACGATCACGGTGTCCCCGGCGCGCTCGCGCACGGTGCCGCTGACCACGATCTCCTCGCCGAGCTGTCCCATCCCGCGGAACTGAACCGATAGCTGCTTTAGCTTCTCCGGTCCTCCCGCCGCCTCGGTATGGGCCCGGGCCACCTGAGCCATCATCCACAGACCATGGAGGATCCGCCCGGGCAGCCCGACCTGCTTGGCGAACTGCTCGTCGATGTGAATCGGGTTGAAGTCACCCGACGCGCCGGCATAACGGACCGTCACGTACGGGTCCGGGGTGACCTTCAGCTCGACCGAGTCGCCCTCGTTCATGAAACCCCTCTGACGATGTTGGTCCATGTCCCCGTGCACACGGTCTCCCCGCCCTGGTTCTCGGAGACCGACTCGAACACGTAGAAGCCCAAGCCGCCGCGCGCGGAGACCTCCGCCACCGTTGCCGTGGTGGTGATCTCGGCCCCGGCGACGACCAGTGGTCCCCAACGGAACTCCTGAGCGCCGTGCACCAGCATGGCGAAGTTGATTCCGAGCTCGGGGTCGAACAGCGCCGGCACCACCGCGCGGCCGGCGTAGACGACGGCGAACATCGGCGGTGCCACGACGTCGGCATAGCCGGAGGCTCGGGCCGCTTCGACGTCGTGGTAGAGCGGATCGGTCTCCCCCACCGCCGCCGCGTACTCACGGATCTTCTCCCGCCCGACGGCGTACGTGACCGCCGGGTAGGTCTTGCCGATCGCCTCGGTGTTGACGGGCATCGCGCGGAAATTCTATGACTAGCCCGGCCAGCGCTGCGACGGCGTCGCCGATCGACCGCTCGCCGTAGCCGCCGAACCCCAGCAACAGCACGGGTGCGGGGGCGGCCGGCCGGCCGGGGTCCAGCTCGAGCGGCGCGATCGGCTCACCGATGCCGAGCGCGGCGGCGGCGGCGAGAACCTCCGGCGCCACCCCCGGAAACGAGACCGGTGCGAACAGGCCGGCGGCCACCCCCGTCATGACCGCGCCCGGAAGCTCGCGGGCCACGGCGTCGGCCAGCGCCTCCCGGCGCGCGCGGTAGCGAGTCCGCATCCGCCGCAGATGCCGGTCGAGCTCGCCGCGGGCGATGAAGTCCGCCAGGGCAAGCTGGTCGAGCACGGGGCCGCCCCCGCCGGTCACGGCCTGCTCGTAGGTGAGCGCGCCGGTCAGCCATGACGGTGAGAGGATCCAGCCGATCCGCACCCCGGGGGCCAGCCGCTGGCTCGCCGACCCGACGTGGCAGACGCGCTCGGGCGCGAGTCCCTGCAGCGCGCCGACCGGCACCCGGTCGTAGCGGAGCTCGGAGTCGTAGTCGTCTTCGACGATCAGGCCGTCTCGGTCCTCCGCCCACTCGAGCAGCGCCGTGCGGCGCTCGGGGGCTAGCACCACCCCGGTCGGGTACTGGTGGGCCGGGGTCAGCACCACGGCCTCGCAGCGGGAATCGGCCAGCGCCCGGGCGCTGACGCCGTCCCCGTCGACGGGCACAGGGATCGCCTCGAGCCCCGCGCTCTCGGCGATCAGCCGATGCCTGTGCCAGCCCGGCGCCTCGACCGCGATCCGCTGCACCCCGCGCTCGCGCAACGTCCGGCAGAGTGCCGCGAAAGCCTGAGTGAAGCCTCCGCAGATCAGCGTGTGCTCGGGCTCCGGCGCGGCGCCACGCGCGCGAACCAGGTAATCCATCAGCACGTTGCGCAACTCCGGACGGCCGCGCGGATCGGCGTCGGCCAGGGTCTGGAAGCTCGCGTCGCGCAGGGCTACGCGCAGGGATCGCAGCCAGCTCTCCCGCGGGAACGAGGCCAGGTCGGGCCGGCCCGGGTCGAGCCGCTGACCGGCCCCCTGCTCAACCGAGCTGGCCGGAACCGGCGGTCGCTCCGCGCTGGGGGCGCTGGCCACCCGCGTGGGGGCTCCCGGCGAGGCGCCCAGGTAGCCCTCGGCGGTCAGCTGGGCGTAGGCCTCCAACACCACGCCGCGGGACACCCCGAGGGTCGAGGCCAGCGCGCGCGAGGACGGCAGCCGCGTGCCGGGGGCCAGTCGCCCCGCTCGCACCAGCTCGCGCAGGCCGAGCTCGACCTGCTCGTGCAGCGTGATCCC
>JALYXK010000059.1 GCA_030947145.1 Actinomycetota bacterium | reverse complement strand
GGCCTACGCCGCCTTCGGGCCCTTAGTCCCCGGTCCGAGAAGTCCCCGGTCTGAGATCACGCCGGCCGCGGGAGAGGCACAGTCGCTGCAGTCGCTCCATCGCCTCGCGGGCCCGCTCGGGCAGCGCATCGAGCGCGTCGGCGGCGAGCCGCAGGTCCTCGATCGTGGCTCCGCGCGCCTCCAGCGCGAACCGCCCGAGCCAGCGGACGGCGGCCCGCTCGAAACGGTCCCGGTCACCGCCGCGCAGGACGAGACAGATCCGCAGCGCGTCATCCAGCGCGATCCGCGGGAGTTCGAGCGCCGCCGCGGTGACCAGCGCGGCGTTCCCGGTCTCCAGCGCTCGCCGGAACCGAGAGTAGGGGTTGCCATCACTCGTCACGAACATATGTTCGTATGCGTGTCAAGTCTGGTCGCTCCGGAGTAGGCTGGGCCGGCGGTAACGGCTACTGCGAGAAGGGAGGCCGGTGTGGAAATGGCGGTGAAGGCGGCGGAGCTCGAGGCCGAGCTGATCGACGCCGTGTGCGCGCGGGTCCACGAGCGCGTGACCGCCGGACAGGCCGGCCCGTGCGCCGAATTCGTGCGCCAGTACTACCACTGGGTCCCGCCCGCGGACTTGGCCGAGCGGACCGCGCTCGACCTCTACGGCGCCGCCGTGGCGCACTGGAATCTTGCCCAGCAGCGCCCGTCTCGCCACGACAAGGTGAGCGTCTACAACCCCGACCTCGAGCAGTCCGGCTGGCAGTCCTCGCACACCGTCCTCGACCTCGTCACCGCCGACATGCCGTTCCTGGTGGATTCGGTGACGATGGAGCTCGCCCATGGTGGACATGCGATCCACCTGGTCATCCACCCGGTGATCCGCGTGCGCCGGGACGTCGAGGGGAACCTGCTCGAGGTGCTGCGTCCGGGCATCGAGCGCGAGGACGCGATCGCGGAGTCGATCCTGCACGTCGAGGTGCAGCGCGAGACCGACCCCGAGCGGCTCGCCGATCTGCGGGCGCGGGTCGAGCGGGTGCTCGGCGAGGTCCGAGCCGCCGTCGAGGACTGGGCGAAGATGCGCGCCCGGACGCAATCGGTGGCCGAGGATCTCGCGGCACCGAACGCAAACCTCGAGGCCTCGGAGATAGAGGAAGCCGTCGAGTTCCTGCGCTGGCTGGCCGCTGACCACTTCACGTTTCTCGGCTACCGCGAGTACGACCTGGTGCAGCAGCACGGTGCCGCCTCGCTCAGGGTCGTGGCTGACTCGGGCCTGGGAATCCTCCGCGTCGCCTCGAGCCGCGCGGTGACAAGACTCAAAGCGAAGGCGCTCGCGCTGGTCAGCAGCCCGCAGGCGCTCGTGCTGACCAAGGCCAACTCGCGGGCGACGGTGCACCGGCCTTCCTACCTCGACTACGTCGGCGTCAAGCAATTCGCGCCCGACGGCCAGGTGACCGGCGAGCGCCGCTTCCTCGGGCTCTACACCAGCGCTGCCTACAAGGAGAGCGCCCTGGAGATTCCGACGGTACGCGGCAAGCTCCGCTACGTGCTCCAGCGCGCGGGCTTCCCCTCGGACAGCCACGACGCCAAAGCGCTGACCGAGATCCTCGAGTCCTACCCGCGCGACTCGTTGTTCCAGATCGACCGGGAGGAGCTCTTCGGGGTGGCGATGGGGATCCTCGGCCTCGGCGAGCGCCAGCGAGTCCGCCTGTTCGTCAGGCGCGACGCGCTCGATCGGTTCGTGGCCTGCCTGGTCTGCCTCCCCCGCGACCGCTTCAACACCGAGACTCGCGAGCGGGTGGCGGCGATCCTGGTCGATGCGTTCTCGGGCACGCACCTCGACTGGAGCCTGGTGCTCTCCGAGTCGTTGGTCGCCCGGGTTCACTACATCGTCTACAGCGACGGGCTGCGGGACGATTACGACCTGGCCGAGATCGAGGCCCGGGTGGTGCGGGCCACCCGGGCCTGGACCGACGACCTCCGCGATGCGCTGATCGAAGAGCTGGGGGAGGAGCAGGGGACGCGGCTGCACAAGCGCTACGAGCGGGCGTTTCCGCTGGCCTACCGTGACGACTGGATGGCCCCATCGGCGGTCGCCGACATTGCCAGGATCGAGGAGCTGGCCGGCCGGCAGCAGCCGATCATCCGTCTCTACCAACCGGTGGACGCCGAGGCCGGCGTCATTCGCTGCAAGCTGTTCAGCGCGGCCGAGGTGGCCCTGTCCGACGTGCTGCCGACGTTCGAGCACATGGGCGCGCGCGTGGTCGATGAGCGCCCCTATGAGGTCTCTCCGGAGGATCGCGCCCCGATCTGGGTCTATGACTTCGGCCTGCACTGCGTCACCGACGAGCTCGAGCCGGTGCGCGAGTTGTTCCAGGAGACCTTCCTCGGAGTCTGGTCCGGGAAATTTGAGGACGATGGCCTGAGCGCTCTGGTGCTGCGGGCCGAGCTCACCGGCCGGCAGATCACGATCCTCCGGGCGATCGCCAAGTACCTGCGCCAGGGCGGAACCGCGTACTCGGACGCCTACATGGTCAGGACGCTCACCGGGCACCCCGGGCTGGCGGTGCTGCTCGTGCAGCTGTTCACCGCTCGGCTGGATCCCGACAGCCGTCGCACGGAGACGGCCGAGCGCCTGGCCACGTCGATCGAGCACGCGATCGATGCCGTCCAGAGCCTCGACGAGGATCGCATCCTGCGCAACTTCCTGGCCGTGATCCGCGCGATCCTGCGGACCAACCACTTCTGCCGGGACGCCTCCGGCCAGCCGCGCGGCTACCTGTCGTTCAAGCTCGATCCGTCGCTCGTGCCGGGACTGCCCCTGCCGCGTCCCCGCTTTGAGATCTTCGTCTACTCGCCCCGCGTCGAGGGCGTCCACCTGCGCGGCGGCCGGGTCGCGCGCGGCGGGCTGCGCTGGTCGGACCGGAGAGAGGACTTCCGCACCGAGGTGCTCGGCCTGATGAAGGCGCAGATGGTCAAGAACGCGCTGATCGTGCCGGTCGGGTCCAAGGGCGGGTTCGTGGTCAAGCAAGCACCGGCGCAGGGCGGGCGCGAAGCGCTGCTGGCCGAGGGGGTCGCCTGCTACCAGACGTTCCTGCGCGGCCTGCTCGACCTGACCGACAACATCGTCGGCACGGAGATCGTGCCGCCGCGCCACGTCGTGCGGTACGACGAGGATGACCCGTATCTCGTGGTGGCCGCCGACAAGGGCACCGCGACCTTCTCCGACATCGCCAACGGCGTCTCCGCCGAATACGGCTTTTGGCTCGGAGACGCCTTCGCCTCGGGCGGTTCGCAGGGGTACGACCACAAGCAGATGGGGATCACCGCCCGCGGGGCCTGGGAGTCGGTGAAGCGTCACTTCCGTGGGCTCGGCACCGACATCCAGCGCTCCGACTTCACGGTGGTCGGAATCGGCGACATGTCCGGCGACGTGTTCGGCAACGGGATGCTGCTCTCGCCGCACATCAAGCTGCTGGCGGCGTTCAACCACATGCACGTGTTTCTCGATCCCGACCCGGACCCGGCGGCCAGCTTCGCCGAACGCCGGCGATTGTTCGAGCTCGAGCGCTCCGCCTGGAGCGACTACAACCCCTCGCTGATCTCCGCGGGCGGTGGCGTGCATTCGCGCACGGCGAAGTCGATCGCCCTCCCTCCGCAGGTACAGGCCGCCCTGGGGATCGAGGTGGACGAGCTCTCGCCGAGCGAACTGATCCGGGAAATCCTCAGCGCGCCGGTCGACCTGCTCTGGAACGGTGGCATCGGGACCTACGTCAAGGCGTCCGACGAGACTCACGGCGAGGCCGGGGACAAGGCCAATGACGGTGTGCGGCGAAACGGAGACGAGCTACGTTGCCGCGTCGTCGGCGAGGGGGGCAACCTCGGGTTCACCCAGCGAGCCCGGATCGAATACGCGCTCGGAGGCGGCGCCATCTACACCGACGCGATCGACAACGTCGCGGGGGTGAACTGCTCCGATCACGAGGTCAACATCAAGATCCTGCTCGATGCGATCATCGCCGCGGGCGACATGACCGAGAAGCAGCGCAACGCCCTGCTGGCCGAGATGACCGATGCGGTCGCCGAGCAGGTCCTCTACGGCAGCTACACGCAGACTCAGGCGATGAGCCTCGCCTCCGAGCAGGCGGCGCCGATGATCGACGTGCACGCCCGGCTGATTCGCCGCCTCGAGCAGGTCGCCGGACTGAACCGGGAGATCGAGTTCCTGCCCGACGACGAGACCATCGACGAGCGCAAGAAGAAGCATCAGGGCTTGCTCGCCCCCGAGCTGGCGGTGGTGATGGCCTACTGCAAGATCCACCTCTACGCCGAGCTACTCGAGTCGGAGCTGCCCGAGGATCCCTTCCTCGCGCACGACCTCGAGCGCTACTTTCCGGCACCTTTGCCGCAACGCTTCGGCCCGGAGATGCGCAGCCACCGGCTCCGGCGCGAGATCATCGCCACGGTGGTGGCCAATCAGCTGGTCGACCGAGCGGGCACGACGTTCGTGTTCCGTCTCCGGGAGGAGACGGGCGCCCCGGCTTCGGTGCTCGCCCGCGCTTACGCGGTGGCCCGCGAGGTCTTCGACATGCGCGAGTTCTGGAGCGCCGTCGAGGCGCTCGACAACCGGGTCGACGCGCGTCGGCAGCTGTCGATGCTGATCGACGGGCGGCGGCTGGTCGAGCGCGCGACCCGGTGGTTGGTGCGCGCGAACCCGGGCGCGATCGACATCGCGCTGACCACGCGCCACCTCGAGCCCGGCGCCGCGATGCTCGCCACGGCACTGCCGGACGTGCTCGATGGGGCCGACCGCGAGAGCTTCGACGCCCGCTGCACCGAGCTGATCGACGGTGGCGTGCCGCCGCCGCTGGCCCGGCGAGTCGCCTCGATGCCGGCGATGCTGTCCGTGTTCGACATCGTCGAGGTCGCGGGCGCCGTGAAGCGCGAGCCAGAGGTCGTGATGGTCACCTACTTCCGGCTCGGCTCGAAGCTGCAGCTCAATTGGCTGCGGGATCGGATCATCGAGCTTCCGCGGGGCAACCGCTGGCAGGCGCTGGCGCGCGCCGCCCTCCGCGACGACCTCTACAGCCTGGCGCGGGCCCTCACCCAGGAGGCGCTGGAGACCGGCGGTCCGTGCGCGGGCGCCGAGCACGCGATCGAGGCCTGGTCCCGTCGCCATCAGCCCGGGCTCGAGCGCTGCCTGGCCATGCTTGCCGACATCAGGGCCTCGCGCGCGTACGACACGACGACCCTGCCGGTCGCCCTGCGCCAGGTGCGCAACCTGATCCAGGGCTCCTCGCCTCGTTAGTGGCCCGGCTTCGGCCCCTCGCCCTGCCGCTCGGCTGCGCGATCGTCGGCGCTGGCCTGTTCGCTCCCGGTGTGGGCAGCGGACGCCTGGCCGATGATTTCGTGCTGCTGCGCACGATTCGCGGGGTCACCAGTGTGGTGTGGCCGTTCGGGCACAACGATCTCGGCCAGATGGCCGGCTCCGGACACTTCTACCGCCCCCTATGGGTGCTGTGGAACGCTGTCATCAATCAACTCGCCAGCAGCCCGGCGGCGGCGCACCTGGCGAACCTGGGCCTGTTCGGCTTGATCTGCGGAGAGGTTGCCGTGCTCCTGAGACGCTTGACCGGCCAGCGGGCCGCGCTACTCGGCGGACTGCTGTTCGCCGTGTTTCCCAGCCACGGCGAATCCGTGGCCTGGATCTCCGGAAACACGGATCTGCTTGCCGTGGCGCTGGGGCTCGCGGCCCTACTCGTGGGCACCGGCCGCAAGCCCACGATCGGGACTTCGCTGGCCGCGGCGGGGCTGGTCGCGGCAGCGATGCTGTCGAAGGAGATCGCGGTGGTGTTTCCGGTGCTGGCGGCGATCCTGATCTGGATCGGCCGTCCGGCGGATGCGGGGGCCCGCGAGCGCTGGCGCCCGGTGCTGGCGATGCTGGGCGCCGTGGTGCTCGTGCTGCTGGTCCGGGGCTTGGTCATCCACGGGTTCGGCGGCTACGGTGACACCCCGCTCACGCCGAGGCGAGCCGGCGGCAGCCTGGCGAGCTTCTCGGCGGCGGCGCTGTCCGCACCCCAGCTCCAGCTGCTCCAGCATCCGGTGCTGCTGCTCGTGCCGGTATCACTCGCGGTCCTGATCGGGTGGACGCTCTGGCGCGGCGTGCAAACCGGACGGGCCCGGCCGGCCACCCGGGCCGCGGGCGGCCTGGTCTGGTTCTACGTAGCCCTGCTGCCGGTACTCAACCAGCCGTTGAACCTAAACACGCGCAACGGCGACCGCCTGCTGCTGCTCCCGAGCGTCGGCTTGGCGATCACTGCGGCGGCCCTGGTCGGACTGGCTCGCCGCCGTGTCGCCGTGCTGGCCGCGGTGCCCCTGATCGCGGTCTGTGGCCTCGCTGGCGTTCTCAATGCGGTCGAGTGGAACACCGCGGGCCACGAGTCTCGGCGGATCATCGCCGAGCTGACGCGGCTGGCACCGCGCGACGCGCACCTAGTGGTGCTCTCGGTCCCCACCGATTACCGCGAGGCCCACCTATTCCCCGACGCCCTCCAGGACGCGGTCCAGGAGTCCGGCCGGCCCGATGTCACCGTCATCACCTGCGCGCCGGTGCACGCGCTCGAGCTGCTGCCGGGGCAGGTTTCGTTCCGGGCGCCGGGCGGCGGTCTGGGGCTCGGCTCGAGCACCGCCGACGCTCCCTTCGAAGTCAGCGTGCTGGGCGGAGCCACCGTCGGCGCGGCCGGGTGCGCGGTGAGCACCCCGGCTGGCGCCAAGTCCCCGTCGCTCGGAATCGTCGATGCGGTGGTGGTGAGACCGACCATCGTGCCGGGGCAGCCGATTACCGTCGTCTATTTCGACGGTCGCGACATGCGCGGGCTGCGATGAGCTCGCCGTCAGCCGATCGAAACGGTGCGGCTGTAGTCGATCACGCCGGATGCGGGATTGAGCCAGGCCAGCCGGACCTTGCCCCGCGCGGGGATACCGACGTGGGCGACCAGGAAGCCCTGAGAGTTGGCGGTCTCGATCTCGCGCAACGCACTCCAGGTCCTGGAGGCGCCCCGCGCGTACTGCAGCACCGCGTACTGAGGTGCGGCGTGGGCGGCCGGTCGCAGCTGACCCCAGACGGTGACGCGCTGGCCCGGCCGAGCGCTCGGTAGCCAAATCGGGATCTGAAACGCGCCGTAACTCGGCTTGTGCGTCCCGTTGGCGTACTCGAGGCCACTTTGGAACGTGCCCCAGTACGCTCTCGAGCCCCGCTTGGTGCCCGCCTTCGGCTTGTCGTCGACGAGCAGGAACTGCGCGAGCGCATGAACTCGAGGGTCCCTCCAGGCCAGGTACTCGCCCTCGTTGAGGAAGGTCTCCTGCTGACCCAGGGAGGTATGTACGTACGGGTTCGGCGGGTCGGACTTGTAGCCGAACTCGGTCAGGTACATCGGGAAGCCGCGCGGGCGTCCGTAGGCCGCGAAGATCCGATCGAAGGTTCGCTCAAACCCGGGCAGGGTGGCCAACGTGACCAGTCCCGGGGTCGGCATCGGCTTCGCCGGCGACTGGTCGAACGAGTAGGGGTGGTGCGCGTAGCCGGCCGACCGAAACAGGCCCGGGTGCGCGCTGACGAAGCTGGCGGCGCTCCCCGACCTCGGACAGGAGATCTGGCTGGCGGCATTTCCGCGCAGCGGGAGGTCGGTCGAGCTCACGCAGTAGAGGTCGCGGACGAAGGGTGTCGGCAGCATGGTCCCGCCAGAGGCGGTCTCTCCGATCAGGATCGTGTCGGCGGCGTGCCCGCTGGCGCTGAGCCCGGCGAAGGCGGAGTCGACCAGGCCCCGGTACAGAGCCGGCGCCACCGCGATGTGCGCCCCGTGCCCGCCGGACCGGTACTGCGGGTTCAGCCACGCGCCCTCGTTGGGCTCATTCCAGATTCCCCAGTAGTCGACCCGGGGCAGCGGATCCGGTGCCCCCGGCACCGGTGCCTGGCTCGGCGGCATGGCCAGCGGGAGGCCGAGCACCGGCGGGGTCGGCTCGGTGCTCGGCACCGTGGTGACGAAGCTGCCGCTGTAGCGCTGGCCGACCGCCTGGGCGAACTGCCCGAACTGTTGCGGGTTGGGCCTCTGCGACCACGGATAACCCTGCGTGGGCTTGGCCCGCGCCACCGCCCAGGCGGGCGCCGGGGCGGTCAGCTGGAAGTACACCCGGACCCCGAGTTGCCGGGCCAGGCGCACGATCAGGTCATAGCGATCCCACGCACCGGGCGGGTAGGCCCGGGAGTCGGTGGCGTCGAAGGCGGGGCGCTTGACCGAATTCGCGTTGGGAGCGACCAGCGACCAGACCACGGACACCTTGATGCGGTCGATTCCGAGCGAGGCGATCTGAGCGAGCACCTGCGCGGTGTGGCTCGGCGCGGCGTAGATCAGCTGGTCGTCGTCCATCAGGATCGACTGTTCGGTACCGGAAGCCAGCGCGCGGGCCGGCAGCAGGCAGACGATCGCGCACAGCGCGACCAGGATCCTCAGCGCTCGGGTGCCGCCGCGACGACGTGCAGCGTGCAAACACGTCAGTGGGTCGGCCATCTGCGTCCCGATGGTAGACAGGTGCCGACTCCGATGCATCATTTGGCTCATCGGACCGTCCAGGCCTCAGCGAGATGCCCGGCGGCGACGTGCCCCCTCGCGCAGGGCCACGCTCGTGAAGGCGAGGACATCGACGACGCCGGCCACCAGAAACGCCGCCGGCCCCGTGAGCAGACGAGCTGCAGCCCTTCGGAACACGGTCCCAAGCTATCGTCTCCTGGCGATGGCATCAGTCAAGACAAACGTCACAGAGCTTCCAGAGTCGCGCGTCCGGGTCGACGCCGAGGTACCCGCGGACGAAGTCGAGCGCCGCGTGCAGCAGGCGGCGAAGGAGCTCGGACGTCAGCTGCGGATCCCGGGCTTCCGCAAGGGCAAGGTTCCACCGCCAGTCGTCATCCGCCGGCTCGGACGCGAGGCGGTGCTCGACGAAGCGCTGCGCAGCTCACTCGGCAGCTGGTACGTCGACGCGATCGACGGCGCCGGGATCGCCCCGGTGGGTGAGCCCGAGCTCGATGTCGGCGACCTGCCGACCGAGGGCCAGCCGCTCGCGTTCTCGATCGAGATCGGGGTCCGTCCGCGGGCCACGCTCGGTGAATACAAGGGTCTCGAGGTTGGCCGCCGCGAGCCGCAGATCGAGGAGGCGGCGATCGAAGCCGAGCTCGAGCGACTGCGGGACCGCTTCGCGACGCTCGAGACGGTGGACCGGGCCGCCGAGCCGGGCGACCACATCGTGATGGACTATCTCGGCAAGCTCGACGGGGTCCCGTTCGAGGGTGGGGAGGGCCGTGACCAGCTGCTCGAGCTTGGCTCGGGTCGCCTGATTCCCGGCTTCGAAGACCAGCTGACCGGCGCCGAGGCGGGCCAACAGCGCGAGGTATCGGTGATCTTTCCCGACGACTACGCCGGGGACCTGGGCGGCAAGGCCGCGACGTTCGAGGTCACCGTGAGCGAGGTCAAGGCCAAGCTCCTGCCCAAACTCGATGACGACTTCGCCTCGGACTCGACCGAGTTCGACACGCTGGCCGAGCTGCGCGAGGACGTCGCCAAGCGTCTGCGGGAGGTCGAGGAGCGCTCGATCGAGCGGGAGTTCGAGCAGGCCGTGCTCGAGGCAGCGGTGACCGAGGCGCAGATCGACGTGCCGGACAAGCTGATCCACGCCCGGGCGCACGAGCTCCTCTCCGAAACGCTCTCGGCGTTGTCTCGGCAGGGTCTTTCCAAGGACACCTACCTGCGGATCGCCGGCAAGGACGAGGAGGAGCTCGCGCACGAGGCCGAGCCCGAGGCCGCCGCCGCCCTACGCCGCGAGGCGGTGCTGGCGGCGATCGTCGAGGCCGAGCAGATCGAACCCAGCGACGAGGAGCTGCGCGCCGCCCTGGAGCCCGCCGCCCAGAGCGGCGAGACCAGCGTCGAGAAGCTGATCGAGCAATTGCGCTCGCGGGGTCGGCTCGAGCGGATGCGCGAGGACGTCGGCACCCGCCAGGCCCTCGCGCTGATCGTGCGCGAAGCCAAGCCGATCAGCGTCGAGCAGGCCCAAGCCCGAGACAAACTCTGGACTCCGGGGGTGTCGGAGAAATCCGCTCCTGGCCAGATTTGGACTCCGGGGAGTTAGCCCGCTAGCGATGCGCGGGGAGAATTTGCCCCCGCAAATTCTCCCAATGGCAAATCTGCTCAAGCGCCGCCTCCGATCAGCCCGACCCGCAAGGGAGCAGATTCGCCACTGATACATTCGGCAGGAATCCGGGCGCAACCGGCAAATGAAGCGAGGACCATGAGCCCTTTAGTACCGATGGTCGTCGAGCAGACCTCCCGCGGGGAGCGCGCGTTCGACATCTACAGCCGCCTGCTGAACGAGCGGATCATCTTCCTGGGCACGCCCGTTGACGATCAGATCGCGAATCTGATCGTCGCCCAGCTCCTGCATCTGGAGTCCGAGGATCCCGACAAGGACATCTCCCTGTACGTGAACTCGCCGGGCGGCTCGGTGTATGCCGGGCTGGCGATCTACGACACGATGCAGTTCATCAAGCCCGACGTATCGACGATCTGCGTCGGGATCGCCATGTCGATGGGCGCGCTGCTGCTCTCCGGCGGAGCCCACGGCAAACGGATGGCCCTGCCCAACGCCAAGATCCTGATCCATCAGGTGTCCTCGAGTTTCCAGGGACAGGCCACCGATATCGAGATCCACGCCAAGGAGATCATCGATGTGCGCCG
This sequence comes from Actinomycetota bacterium, assembly GCA_030947145.1. Lineage (GTDB taxonomy): Bacteria > Actinomycetota > Thermoleophilia > Solirubrobacterales > Solirubrobacteraceae > Palsa-465. The sequence goes on along the minus strand of JALYXK010000059.1, from coordinate 810 downwards.
GCGTCTGGACGAGATCATCGCCAAGCACACCGGCAAGGAACTCGAGCGGGTCCGGCAGGACACCGAACGCGACTATTTCATGAGCTCCGAGGAGGCCAAGGAGTACGGAATCATCGACCGCGTGATCTCGCAGCACTGAGGCACTAGTCTTAGGGCACGAGATCGGCGATCGGGCCGAACTCCGGGGAGAGGATTGATGGCACGTCCCACCGACTCCAACGAACAACTTCTCTGCAGCTTCTGCGGGAAGTCTCAGCGTCAGGTCAAGAAGCTGATCGCGGGACCGGGCGTCTACATCTGCGACGAGTGCATCGATCTCTGTAACGAGATCATCGATGAGGAACTCACCGCACCGCCCAACTTCGACATCGAGAACCTGCCCAAGCCGCGGGAGATCTACGACGTCCTGAACGAATACGTAGTCGGTCAGGAGCAGGCCAAGCGCTCGCTCTCGGTGGCCGTCTACAACCACTACAAGCGCGTGCAGATGATGCAGTCCGACGAGAACGACATCGAGCTGCAGAAGTCGAACATCCTCCTGCTCGGGCCGACCGGGTGCGGCAAGACCCTGCTCGCCCAGACGCTGGCCAAGATCCTCAATGTTCCGTTCGCGATCGCCGACGCGACCGCGCTGACCGAGGCCGGCTACGTCGGCGAGGACGTCGAGAACATTCTCCTGAAGCTGATCCAGGCCGCCGACTACGACGTCAAGAAGGCCGAGACGGGGATCATCTACATCGACGAGGTCGACAAGATCGCGCGCAAGGCGGATAACCCGTCGATCACCCGCGACGTGTCCGGCGAGGGCGT
>JALYXK010000049.1 GCA_030947145.1 Actinomycetota bacterium | reverse complement strand
AACTACAAGGCGCTGGATTCCGGCCAGGTCAAGGTGGGGACCATCTTCACCACCGACCCGCAGCTCCTGAGCGGCAAGTACGTCGTGTTGGCCGACTCCAAGCGGCTGTTCGGCTTCCAGAACGTGGCCCCGGTGCTGAAGAAGTCACTGGTGGCGGCGGAGGGCCCGGCCTTCGCGCAGACCCTCAACAAGCTCAGCGCGCTCTTGACCCTGCCGGCGATCATCAAGATGAACGCGGCGGTCCAGCTCGACCAGCAGTCGGCGAGCAAGGTCGCGCACGAGTTCCTGGCCGCGAACGGGCTCGCCTAGCCCCGAGCCGAGAGCTCCCCGGCTCGCGCCGTCCTGACGCGAGCCGGGAAGCCGAATCGCAGGAGGAGAAACGCCGATGGACGCAGTCTCGCGCCGACGCGTCCGTCGACTGCACCGGGCTGGGGCCCCGGGACCCGGCCGGCGCCGGGGCAAGCACACGGACTCCGGCCACGACCTCGGCGTGATCGAAGGCCTGGCCGCGCTCAGCCTCGATGCGCTCTCGAGCGTCGCCTACGGCCCCGAGGCGATGGTCCTGGTGCTGGTCATGGCCGGCGCCGGCGCGCTGCGCTTCACCGTCCCGCTGACGCTGCTGATCACGGGAATGCTGGTGCTGCTGGTGATCTCCTACTCGCAGGTGATCGCGGCGCACCCGGACGGCGGTGGCGCCTATGCGGTGTCCAAGGCCAACCTCGGGCGACTGCCGAGCCTGCTGGCGGCGGCGGCCCTGATCGTCGACTACGTGCTGACGGTGGCGGTCAGCCTGTCGGCCGGCGCGGCCAGCCTCGGCAGCGTGTTCCCGGCCCTCTCGCACCACCTGCTGGCGATCTGCGCGATCGGGCTGGTGGTGCTGACCACGGTCAACATGTTCGGGATCAGCGAATCGGCCCGGTTCGTGATGCTGCCCGCCGCCCTGTTCATCGGCAGCATCGCGGCCGTCCTGGTGGTCGGGCTGCTGCGCTCCCACCCGGTGGCCAGGATCGGCTCGCCGCTGCCGATCCACGCCACCACCGCGCTCGGGGTCATTCTGCTGCTGAAGGCCTTCGCCGCGGGCTGCTCCGCGCTCACCGGGGTCGAGGCGATCGCCAACGGCGTGCCGGCCTTCCGCGCGCCGAAGGTGCGGACCGCGCGGCGGACCGAGATCTCGCTCGGGGTGATCCTGGGGGTGATGCTGGTTGGGCTGGCGGTCCTGATCCGCGTGCACCACGTCCTGCCCCGAGGCGGGGTGACCGTGCTCTCTCAACTGACCGCCGGGGCTTTCGGCAAGGGCGTGTTCTTCTACGTGTCCAACCTGGCCGTTACCGCGGTGCTCGGGCTGGCCGCGAACACCAGCTTCGGAGGCCTGCCGGTGCTGCTGAGCCTGCTGGCCAAGGATCACCGGCTGCCCCACCTCTTCTATCTGCGCGCCGAGCGGCCGGTCTACCGCCACGGGGTGATCGCCCTCGCGCTGCTGGCGCTGCTCCTGCTGCTCGCCGTCGACGCCCGGACCGACAAGCTGATCCCGCTCTACGCGATCGGTGTGTTCATCGGCTTCACCCTCAGCCAGCTCGGTCTGGTCCGTCGCTGGCACCGTGATCGACCACGGCACTGGCGGCGACTTATCGCCATCAACGGCACCGGCGCGGTGATGACCGCAATCGCCGCGGTCGTGTTCCTGGGCACGAAGTTCTTAGCCGGAGCTTGGGTGGTGACGATCATGGTCCCGCTGATGATGCTCCTGTTCGCTCGGACCGAGGGGTACTACGAACGCGTCGCCGCCGAGCTGAAGCTCGGGCTCACGCCGCCCCATCCGGGCGGGCGCGAGAGCGTGGTGATCGTGCCCGCCTCCACGGTCAACCTGCTGACCGAACGTGCGCTCAGCGCGGCGCTGTCGCTGGGGGAGACCGTGGTGGCCGTGGCCGTCGCCGGCGACGAGGAGGAGTGTGACCGGATCAAGCAGGCCTGGGACGATTGGGAGCCCGGCGTGCCGATCGAGGTCCTGCTCGATCCTCACCGTTCGCTGGTGCGCACGGTCCTGCAGTACCTCGAGTCGCTCGACTTCGAGACCGTCACGGCTACCGTGCTGATCCCGGAGATCCTCCCGGCCAAGCGCCGCCACGAGATCCTCCACAACCAGCGCGGACGGCTGCTCGAAACCGTGCTCAAGTCGCGCACCGACGTGGTGATCGCGATCCTGCCGTTCCACATCCACGACTGAGAACGTCAGAGCAGCAGGTGAACGATCGCGATCACCCCGACGACGACGATCACCAGCTTCAGCCCCGCGGGTGGGAGTCGGCGACCCTGATGCGCGCCCAGCACCCCGCCGATGACGGAGCCCAGCGCGATCAGCGCCGCCGGACCCCAGGCCACGTGCGCGGCAAAGATGAAGATCAACCCCGAGACGAGGTTGACCAGGCCGGCCAGCACCACCTTGAGCGCGTTGATGCGCTGCAGATCCTCATCGAGCGAGAGTCCGAGGATCGACAGCAGCAGGATCCCCTGGGCGGCACCGAAGTAGCCGCCGTAGACGCCGCTGGCGAACACGCCGACGCTGGCCAATGGTCCGGCGGTCGCCCGCGGCTCGCGCCCCCGGTCGGTCAGGACGCGGGACAGCTTCGGTTGAGCCAGGATCAGGATCAGGGCGATCGCGATGAACACCGGGACGATCGCCTTGAAGGCCGAGGCGGGCAGGCTGAGCAGCAGGATCGCGCCGATGATCCCGCCACTCAGCGAGGCGACGGCCAGCAGCGCGGTGCGCCGACCCTGACCGCGCAGCTCGCGGCGGTAGCCGATCGCGCCGGAGGCCGAACCCGGCACCAAACCGATCGTGTTGGACACGTTGGCCACGACCGGCGCGTAGCCGAACCCCAGCAGCACCGGGAAGGTGATCAGGGTCCCGCTGCCCACCACGGTGTTGATCGTGCCGGCGGCGATGCCGGCCCCGAAGATCGCCAAAGCGTGCAGGAGGCTCACGGGCCCGGACGGTACACGCGGTCCGAGCCGGGCCACGGGCCCGGCGAACGCCCCCGGTCTAAGCTACGCGCGTAGATGACCGAACCACCCCAGCTCCGCGCGACGTCGACTCGCGTGTTCTCGCTGCTGATGATCGTGATCGGGCTGGCCATCGTCGTTCGCACCCTCCTCGCCGGTGGCGGAGCGGCCGCCAGCGGAGTGATTCTCGGCGTACTCTTCGTGGCCGCCGGGGCGGGCCGCCTGTACCTGCAATTGCGCGGCTGACAGGGGCTCCGCAGGTCTCACGTGAGCGAACGCCCGATCAGCTACCGCGCACTGTTCGCGGTCGTCTACGCGACCTCGGTCAGCTCCGTCTACTTCGCTCTGGGCGTCGTCGCGCACCGTGCCGGTGGCCTGACGCCGGCCGTATTCCTGGCCGCGGGTGTGTTCTTCCAGCTGACCGCGATGACCTACGCCGAGGGGGCGTCGCTGCACCCCGAGCGGGGCGGCTCGGCCGTGTTCGCTCGTTACGCGTTCAACGAGCTGATCAGCTTCGTGGCCGGCTGGGCGATCGTGCTCGACTACACGATCCTGGTCGCGGTCACCTCGCTGACTGTGCCGTCCTACCTCGCCGCCTTCTGGGCGCCCCTGGGGCGCGGCGGGTTGAGGGTCGGGGTGGCCCTGGCGGTGATCGCGCTCGTGGCGCTCGACAACCTAACCGGCGTGAGCGTGCGGCGGCTACGGCGCCGGATCCTGGTCACCGCCGCCGACCTGGGCCTGCAGGCCGCGATCATCGTGCTCGGGTTGATGCTGGTATTCCATCCGCACCGGCTGACGCAGTCGATCCACCTGGGCAGCGCGCCGACGGCGTCGAACCTGGCCTTCGCGCTCCCGATCGCGGTGATCGCGTTCACCGGACTAGAGGCCGCCGCATCGCTGGCCGGCGAGGTCTCGGCCACGGTCGGCGAGATCAAGCGCCTGGTCGGGGGGGGTGCCGCGTTGATCGTGCTGATCTACGTCGGCATCGCGATCGTGGGCGTCGCCGCCTTGCCCGTGCATCACGGGATCACCGACCTCGGTGTGCACCACCTGAACGCGCCGGTCCTCGGCGTCGTCGAGGCCTTCCACCCGAAGTGGCTGGCGGACGTGCTCAAATACGCGGTCGCCATCGGCGGTGCCCTCGGGCTGGCCGCCGCCGCCGGTTCGGCGATGCTCGGGGTCTCCCGCGTCGGCTACTCGCTGGCCACCAACCGCCAGATTCCCAGCGCGGTCGGACGGCTCAGTCCCCGCTGGGGCACGCCATTCGTGGTGATCGGCGTCGCCGCGATCGGCGCTGCGGCGCTGGTGCTGCCCGCCGATCTCGAGAGCCTGGTCGGGATCTACGCCTTCGGGGCACTGGTGGCCTTCACGATCGCCCACGTGTCGGTGATCGCGCTGCGCTTTCGCGAGCCCAGCCGCACCGGCTACCGGATGCCGTTGTCGATTCCGTTCGGCCACGCCACCGTCCCGCTGCCGGCCGCCCTCGGCGCGCTCCTGTCGGGGGCGGGCCTGATCACGTTGATGATCTTCCATGCCCCGGCGCGCTACGTCGGACTGAGCTGGCTGCTGGTCGGCCTGGCGCTCTACGTGACGTACCGGAAGAGCCAGCAGAAGCCGCTCCTGCGGCGCGTGACGATCCCCGAGCGCGCGCTGCGGCATGAGGCCCTGGAACCGGATTTCGGGTCTATGCTGGTGCCCATCTTCGGGACGCCGCTGGATGACGACATCGTCCAGACGGCGGGGCGGCTCGCGGGCGAGACACACGATGACGTCGAGGAGGAGGGGGCGGTGATCGAGGCGATCTGGGTGTTCGAGATACCGCTATCGCTGCCGCTCGACGCGCCGCTGCCCGACGCCCAGATTCAGCGGGCGCGCGAGGCGCTCTCGCGTGCGAAGAAGGTGGGCGAGGAGTACGAGGGCGTCGAGGTCGCGACCGCGATGGTGCGGGCCCGGCGCGCGGGCCAGGCGATCGTCCAAGAGGCTCGCCGGCGCGGAGTGGAGGCGATCGTGCTGGCCGCCGAGGAACCCTCGCGGGTGCGCGGCGGCTCCCTGCTCGGCGGCGCCGGCGGCCCGCTGGACAACTACGTCGGCGAGATCACCAAGTACGTGATCCGCAAGGCCCCCGTAAGGGTGATCCTGACCGCGCCGCCCGCGGACTGGCACAAGAAGTTCGAGCAGGACGGCCGTGGAGGCGCCAGCTGATGGCCGAGCGGCGGCTCCCCGGGCTGCAGCGGGTGCTCGGCGTCAACGCGCTGTTCTCGACCGCTTACGGGAACGTCGGCTCCTCGATCTATTACGCGCTGGGGCTGGTCGCCAGCTATGCGCTCGGGCTCACACCGGTGGTGTTCGTCCTGACCGGGGTGATCTTCTACCTGACCGCCGCGACCTACGCCGAGGCGACCGCGATGTACCCGGAGGCGGGCGGCTCCTCCAGCTTTGCCCGCCACGCCTTCAACGAGTTCTGGTCGTTCTTCGCCGCCTGGGCCCAGATGCTCAATTACACGATCACGATCGCCATCTCGGCGTTCTTCGTGCCGCACTACATCGGCGGCCTGTTCTGGGCGTTCCTGAAGACCTCGCCGGGGGACATCATCTTCGGGATGGGGGTGGTCGCGCTGCTGTGCGCGATCAACGTCGTCGGCGTGACCGAGGCGGCGGCGCTGAACATCGCGCTGGCCATCACCGACTTCTGCACCCAGCTCCTGCTGGTGATCGTCGGCGGCGTGCTGGTCTTCTCCCCCCACACGCTGATCCACAACATCCACCTCGGCACCGTGCCGCACTGGAAGGATTTCCTGATTGCGATTCCGGTGGGGATGATCGCCTACACGGGGATCGAGACGATCTCCAACATGGCCGAGGAGGCCAAGGACGAAGCCAAGACGATTCCGGCCGCCATCAACCGGGTGGTGATCGCCGTTTTCGCCATCTACGCGGCCCTGCCCGCGGTGGCGCTCTCGGCGCTGCCGGTGGTCAAGGTCCAAGGTCACTACCAGACCCTGCTGGGGGTCGACGAGGCTCACGGCGGGTACGCCGGCGATCCCGTGCTGGGCATCGTCAAGCAGCTTCATCTCGGGGCGTTCCAGCACGCAGGCGAGATCTACGTCGGGCTACTGGCGGCGACGATCCTGTTCATCGCCACCAACGCGGGGATCATCGGGGTCTCGCGGCTGGTCTACTCGATGGGCCTGCACCGCCAGGTCCCGGACGGCTTGCGCCGGCTGCACCCCCACTTCCGGACGCCGTGGATCGGGATCATCCTGTTCGGCGCGATCGCCTGCCTGACCCTGATTCCCGGACAGGCCACGTTCCTGGGCAACATGTACGCGTTCGGGGCGATGCTGTCGTTCACGATCGCCCACGTTTCGGTGATCCGCCTGCGGCTGACCCAGCCGGGCCGCGAGCGACCCTACCGCGGCCCAGGCTCGCTGCGGATCGCCGGCCGGTCGCTGCCACTGTTCGCGGTGGTCGGCGGCCTGGGCACGTTTCTGGCCTTCGTGACGGTGACGGCCCTGCACATCGCCGTAGCGCTGGCCGGCGTGGCCTGGCTGACGGTGGGGATCGGCGTGTTCATCCTCTATCGCCGCAACCAGGGCCTCGACCTCGTCACCACGACCAAGGTCGTGGTGGCCGGCCCGGCGGCCGACTCGGAGGCCGAATACGAATCGGTGCTGGTGGCCTTCGACGAGCGCGGGTTCTCGCCGGACGTGATGGCCACGGCAGCGCGGCTGGCCGCCCGCCGGCGGCGGGGCATCTATGTGCTGGTGACGATCTCGGTGCCGGCCAGCAGCCCGATCCACGCCGCGATGCCCGAACAGGAGGCCATGGCCCAATCGATCCTAGAGGAGGCGAAGGTGCAGGCCGGGCGGCGCGTCTCCGGCCACTGGGAGAAGGTCCGGGCGGGGCAGACCGGCCGGCGAATCGTCGACCAGGCCAAGACGATGCGCGCCGGGGCGATCGTGTTGCCGATGGCCCGATCGGGCTCGGGCTTCGGCCGGACCCTCGAGACGGTCCTGCGTGAGCGTCCTTGCCGGGTGATCATCGAGTCGACGCCGGAGCGGCCGACGAAGCGACCACCGGTCGCGGCCTAGCCGGGCGTGCGGAAATGGGGCTCGGCCCGGGATCCCGCTTGCCGGCGCTGATCGCGCCCGAGGGCGCCCGCGCCTGCGCCCTAGCGGCGGGCGAGATCGTCGCTTCGGTCGGCCTGGCCACCGCCGCCGTGGCGCTGCTGCAGAGGACGACTCCGGCCGCACGGCTCGAGGTCCTGTACCTGCTGGCCGTGCTCGCCGTGGCAATCCGGCGCGGGGAGCGGGCGGCCATGTTGACCGCCCTGCTGAGCGCGCTGACCCTCAACTACTTCTTCATCGCGCCCCGGCACCGGCTGGCCATCGCCCACTCCCAGGACTTGGTCGAGCTGGTCGTGCTGGTCATCGCCGCGGTCGTGGTGGGCCGGCTGGCCGCGACCGCCCGTGAGCGGGCCGCGGAGGCCGAAAGCCGGGCGCGCGAGGCCTTCGCCAGCGAGCGTGAGGCCACGCTGCTGGCCGGCGCGGCGTCCGCGATCCTGGCCGGGCAGGGCGTCGGTGCCCAGCTCGAGAGCATCGGCCACCGCGTCGCCGGGGCCACCGGTGCCCGCGGCGCCCGCGTCGTGCTCGAGCCGGTTCCCTCGCCCCGCGCGGATGAGCTCGCCGTGCCCCTGAGGGCCTCCCGTGCCGCCTGGTTGTACGTCTCGACCGATACCGGGTGGACGCAACCTGACCTCGACCGAATCTCGGAACCGCTGGGCCGGCTGATCGATGTCGCGCTGGAGCGCGAGCGGGTCGCCGAGACGGCGGCCGAGACCGAGGCGGCCCGCCGCGCCGAGATCTCGCGGAAGGCGATTCTCCACACCATCTCCCACGATCTGCGCTCGCCGCTGACCGCGATCACCACCGCCGGCTCGGCCCTGCGTGCCCCCCAGCTGACCCCCGCCGAGCAGGCGGAGCTGATCGAGGTGATCGAGACCGAGGGGCAACGGCTGGCCGAGCTGATCGCCGACCTGCTCGATCTCTCGAAGATCCAGGCCGGCGCGGTCGCGCCGCGGGCCGACTGGTGCGACCTGCAGGATGTGGTCGCCTCGGCGGCGGCGAACATCCGTCCCGGCGCTCGAATTGAGTTCGCGATCCCACCCGAGCTGCCGCTGGTCCGCGCGGATGCGGCCCAACTCGAGCGCGTGTTCTCGAACCTGATCGAGAACGCGGTCAAGTTCTCGCCGCCAGGGGCCCTGGTCAGGATCACCGCCGGCGTCGGGGGCGGACGGGTGACGGTCAGGGTGATCGACCGCGGCCGGGGGATTCCCAGCCAGTACCGCGCGCAGGTGTTCGAGCCCTTCTTCCGCGTGAGGGGCAGCGGCGGTTCCGGATCGGGCTTGGGCCTGGCCATCTCTCGCGGCTTCGTCGAGGCCAACGGAGGCCGGATCGTCCTGCAGTCGGGCGGTGGCCGGGAGACCTCGTTCGCGGTCAGCTTCCCGGTGGGGGTTCAGCCGGCGCTTTCCAGCGAGGATCTGAGCACAGCCGGCGAGCGATGAGCACGGCCGCGCCGCGCGTGCTGGTAGTGGATGACGAGCCCCAGATCGTCCGCGGGCTGAAGGTCATCCTGCGCAGCGCCGGCTACGCGGTCGAGGCGGCCGAGACCGTGGCCGAGGCGCTGGCATCGCTGGCCGCCCGACCGCCCGACGCGCTGGTGCTCGACCTCGTGCTGCCCGACGGCGAGGGCGTCGAGGTCTGTCGCGAGGTGAGGCGCTGGAGCCGGTTGCCGATCGTCGTCCTCTCGGCGGTCGGCGACGAGCGCGAGAAGGTCAGGGCACTCGACGCCGGTGCCGACGACTACGTGACCAAGCCGTTCGGCTCGGACGAGCTACTGGCCCGGCTGCGGGCGGTGATGCGCCGGTCGGTGCAGGCCGGCGGCAGCCCGCTGGTGGAGATCGGCGACCTGACCATAGACCTGGCCGACCGGCGGATCACCCGCGGGGGAACCGAGGTGCACCTGACCCCGATCGAGTTCGACCTGCTGCGCGTGCTGGCCCAGCATCGCGGCCGGCTGGTCACCCACCGGCAGTTGCTGCGCGACGTCTGGGGCCCGGAGTACAGCGGAGAGACCCATTACCTTCGGGTCCACGTGGCACACATTCGCGCAAAGCTGGAGCTTGACCCGTCGCGACCTCAGTACGTGATCACCGAGCCGGGCGTGGGTTACCGGCTGCGCGACCCCGAGGATTAACGCCTTCTCTACGCCGGGAGCTAAATCCTTAGCGGCTCCTTGACGCCGCCGCGCCTACCTTGGTTGGCGGGCCAATGGCACGGATCGAGACCCAGGGACTGCGCCGGAGCGTCGGCCTCGGCGGGCTGTTCTCGACCGCATACGGGAACGTCGGTTCATCGATCTACTACGCGCTCGGCCTGGTCGCCGCCTCTGCACTCGGTTTCACCCCGGTGGTCTTCCTGCTGGCCGGCGGCCTGTTCGCGCTGACCGCGAAGACGTATGCGGAGGGCGCTGCGATGTTCCCCGAGGCGGGCGGGGCCTCGAGCTTCGCCCGTCACGCGTTCAACGAGCAGGTGTCTTTCTTCGCCGGCTGGGCGCTGAGCCTCGACTACATCCTCACGATTGCCATCTCGGCGTTCTTCGTGCCGCACTACCTCGGGGCGTTCTGGCCCGCGCTGACCCATCCGCCCGGCGACGTGATCGGAGGCCTGGTGGTGATCGCGGCGCTGGCCTGGCTGAACATCCGCGGGATCGGCGAGTCGGCCAAGCTGAACTTCTGCCTGGCGATCGCCGACCTGATCACCCAGTGCATCATCATCCTGGTCGGCGCGTTCCTGGTGCTGAAGCCCAGCCTGCTCGTCCACCAGGTTCACCTCGGCACCGCCCCGAGCTGGAACCACGTGATCTTCGCGCTGTCGCTGGCGATGCTGGCCTACACCGGGATCGAGACGGTCTCCAACATGGCCGAGGAGGCGCGCGACCCCGGCCGCGATGTCCCCAAGGCGGTCAACCTGATTCTGATGGCGGTGCTCGGCGTCTACGCCGGGATGACGATCGTCGCCCTCTCGGCGCTTCCGGTCCACGGTCACGGTGCCCACGCCTACACGCTGCTGGGCCGGACGCCGCAGCAGGGCGGCTTTGAGAACGACCCCGTGCTGGGGATCGTCGCCAACCTCGGCCTCCCACCCGCCGCCGAGCAGGCGCTGCGTTATTACGTGGGCATCCTGGCGGCGACGATCCTGTTCATCGCCACCAACGCCGGCCTGATCGGGATCTCGCGGCTCTCCTGGTCGCTGGCCGAGCACCGCCAGCTGCCGGGCCTGTTCGCCCGGCTGCATCCCAAGTACCGAACACCCTGGTTCACGATCCTGATCTTCTCGGTGATCGCCGGAATCCTGCTGATCCCGGGCAAGACCGACTTCCTGGGCAATCTCTACTCGTTCGGGGCAATGCTGTCCTTCACGACCGCTCACGTCTCGGTGATCGCCCTGCGGATCAAGCAGCCGGCTACCGACCGCCCCTACCGGATCCCCTTCAACCTCCGGATCCGCGGTCGGGAGATCCCCATCAGCGCCGTGCTCGGGGGGATCGGCACCTTCGCGGCGTGGGTCTCGGTGCTGGTCCTGCACGTCGAGGCGCGTACCGTCGGCCTGGGCTGGATGGTGGTCGGGCTGGTCGGCTATGTGATCTACCGCTGCCGCCAGGGACTCGACCTGCGCTCGAGCCACCGTCTCCCGCGGCGGGAGCGCCCCGAGGCGTTCATCGAGCTCGAGTACCGCTCGGCCTTGGTGCCGATCTTCGGCACCGACGTCGATGCCTCGGCGTTGCGGGCCGCCGCCAAGCTGGTCGGCGAGGGGGCGCTGGTGGAGGCGATCTACGTGCTCCGCGTGCCCAACCAGCTCTCACTCGACGCCGGGCTAGAGGAGGAGGAGCGGCTCGGCCTGAGCGTGCTGGAGAGCGCCAAGCTCACCGGACGCAAGGCCGGGCTGAAGGTCCGGACGAGGCTGATCAGAACCCGCAATCCGGGGCTGGCGATCGTCGAGGAGGCCGAGCGCTCGCGCTCCGAAATCATCTACCTGGGAACGGCCCACGCGCCCCCGTCGGAGCGTGCCCTCGGGCCGACCGCGAGCTATCTGCTGGGCCACCGCCCGTGCCGGGTGGTGATCGAGGCACCGCCGGCGATCAGGCGCCCGAGTAGCTCTCCGGCGGCGGCGCGGCCTGTTGGGACGAGGCGATCTGCGCCAGCAACGCCTGGGGACTGGTCCCCGCCAGGACCCGCAGCCGGGGCAGGCGATAGGGGTCGCTGGACGGGCTCGCCCAACCGGGGATGACCGTGGTGGAGCCCACGTAGCCGGCCGCCTTGACCGCCGCGACCACCGCGAGGTTGTAGTGACCCGACGGGTAGCAGAACCAGTTGACCGGAACGCCGTAGCGGCGGCGCAGGGTCTGTCGTGCCCCGGCGACCTGCTCGCTGAGGGCGGTGGAGTCGAGGGTGATCAGGTCGGCGTGGCTGATCCCCTGGGTGTCGAGCTCCCAGCCGGCCTCGACCAGGCTCCGGATCTCGGCGTCGGTCAGGCCCCCCTGCGAGGGGGGCAGGCCGGCCAGCTGGAGGTTCTCGTCGGCGACCCATCCGAGTTTCCGCAGGATCGGCAACGCGTTGACATATTGCGAGTGGTAGCCGTTGTCGAACGTGAGCACGATCGGCTTACCCGGGGGAAGGGGCACGCCGTGGGTCCAATACGCTTCGAGTTGATCCAGGGTGACCGGATGCCAGCCGGCCGTCTTCAGCCCCTGCATCTGCGCGGCGAACTCGTCGGCGGGCACGTACAAGCCCGGGAAGGCCGCGCCGGGCGGCGGCGGCGCGACCACGTGGTACATCAGCAGCGGCACCGGCGTCGTCCCGGGCTTCCCGGTGGGCCGGCCGGTGACCGTCGAACCGCCGCTCGGTGCCGACGTGGTGCGGCCGGGCGCCCGGGCCACCGGCTTTCCGCCCGCCGCAGGCTTCGAAGTCCCGGTCGAGCCCCCGGACGAGGCGACGATCGCCACCACTGCCGCGATCGCCAGGGTGACGGCGCTCAGGGCGATCGCCCGGCGACGGCGCACGCGCCGGCGCCGCTCACGCGCTGCCGCCAACCTTCGGGCCTGAATCTCTGCCAGCCTCATTCCGGCGCCTCAGAGTACATTCGCGCGGCCGGGAAGGACTCCGGGCCCGCGGGGCGAAACGGACGTGCATGCTGCTCAGACACCGCGCCCCGGGAATCGCCAGCCAAGCCCCGACCCCGACGACGAGTTTCAAGCACCTCGACGAACGGTCCGTCGCCGTCCTGCGCTGGCTGGCCGACAATCGCGTCGACTTCGTGCTGGTTGGACCGGTAGCCCGAGCGATCCGCGGCGACGCGGGCGCTCGCGGGCCGGTATCGCTGGTTCCGGCCCCTTATGGCCGGAACCTGGACAGGCTGGCGCGGGCGCTCTGGTCCGCTCGGGCTCGGCTGCGCGTCGATGTGGCTCCGGACGGCTCCACGTCGGGGTCCGACACGGTGCCGGTGAAGATGAGCGCCGAGAAGCTGGTCCGCGCCCAGCGCTGGACACTGCGCTGCGGCGCCCACGACCTGGACATCGAGGGGCGCCCGCCCGGCGTTCCGCGGTATCAGGAGCTGCTCTATGAGGCCGGACGGTTCGAGATCGCCGCGGAGCTGAGCGTCGAGGTCGCCTCGCCCGAGGACATTGAGCATTACGAGCACGTTCGCCGGACCGGATCGTCGCCCGAGATCCGGATCACTCGCGCCCCGGCCGACTGACGCGCTTCTAATCGTTTCGCGGGGAATCCCTGCGGAGCGCTTTAGGCGCTCGGTTACCCTCACGGGGATGGAACGCCGTGCGAAACTGGCGGTATTCGGCGCCGGTATCGGCGTCGCGCTGCTGTTCATGACCTGGTTCGCCGCGTTCCACATCGGGTTCGTCGAACGGGTCGACCAGAAGATCTTCAGCGGATTCGGTGGCCTCAGCCACCGCCCGCGGGTCAGCTCGCTGGCCAATTTCATCGCCCACCTCTGCAACCCGAAGCCCTATGTCTACCTCGCCGTGCTGCCGCTCCTGCTCGCGCTGGCGCGCCGCCGCATCCGGGTGGCGGTCACGGTCAGCGGGATCCTGCTCGGCGCCAACGTCACCACCGAGCTGCTCAAGCCGATGCTCGCCCAGCACCGCGCCGACTCGCTTCTGGGGAGGATCCTTCCGCCGGATGCGGCTTCCTGGCCGAGCGGCCACGCCACCGCCGCGATGTCGCTCGCGCTGTGCCTCGTCCTGGCCTCGCCGGCGCGCTTGCGCCCGGCGGTGGCCACGCTCGGCGCCGTGTTCTCGGTCGCCGTCAGCTACTCGTTTTTGACCCTCGGCTGGCATTACCCCTCCGATGTGCTCGGCGGCTTCCTCGTGGCCATGACCTGGACCCTGTTGGGCGTCGCCGCCCTATACGTGGCCGACGCGCGGCTGCGGGGCACGGAGCTGGTCTCGGGCGAACCGGTGCCGACCAGCACCGCCCTGGGGCCGCCGGCGGCCACGCTGCTCGGCGCCGTCCTGGTGGCGGGGGCGGTCACCGTCGCCCGGCCGGCGGCGATCGTGTCCTACGCCAAGGCCCACGAGACCTTCGTGATCGGCGCCGTCGGCATCGGCGTGGTCGCGCTGATGATCGCCACCGGCCTGATGCTGGCCCTGGTCCGGCAGACCCCCCGGTAGTCGTTTGCCTCGCGGGTCGGCTTTGCCGAGCGGGCGGGAGCGGCGAACGATGGCGATTCAGTCCCGCGGGGCGGGAGTAAAACGCCAAAGTTCGAAGCACGCTCCGTGTCTCAGCGGTAGCGGCCGGGCTCCCACAGGGGCTCGGCCCCGGCGCTGGCGTTGGCGCCGCGGCTGAGGATGAACAGCAGATCGGAGAGCCGGTTCAGGTAGCGGACCACCTCGGCGTTGACCTCATCGCCGCAGGCGATGGCCAGACGTTCGGCGCGGCGGCAGACCGTGCGGCAGACGTGCAGGTTGGCGGCGACGGGGGTGCCTCCGGGCAGCACGAAGGACTTCAGCGGCGGAAGCTTGGCGTTGACCTCGTCGCAGCGTTGCTCGAGCCACTCGGTCTGCTCCGGAATCACCCGTAGGCGTTCTCGCTCAGGATCCTCCGGCGCCGAGATGTCGGCGCCGACGTCGAACAGGTCGTTCTGGATCCGCTCGAGCCACTCGGCGTAGTCCCGAGGGATCCCGTCGAGGGTCAGGGTCACGCCGATGTGCGCGCCCAGCTCGTCGACGGTGCCGTAGGCCTCGATCCGCGGATGGGTCTTGGGCACCCGGCTCATGTCGCCGAGATGGGTCTCGCCGCCGTCGCCGAGGCGGGTGTAGATGCGGGTGAGATTGACCGTCATGGCTGAGTGAAGTCTACGCCGGGACGGGCCGCGCGGTAGGATCCTCGACGTTCAAGGTCGTTGGTGAAGGGAAGCCGGTGGAAATCCGGCGCGGACCCGCCACTGTGATCCGGGGACGCCGGCCGCAACCCAGCCACTGGCGCCGACGAGGCGTCGGGAAGGCGCGGCCGGTAGGCCCGTAAGCCAGGAAACCTCCCGCGACCGAAAAGCCTAAAGCCCTCGTGGAAAGGGGTGGCTCACATGCATAACCGACACACATTCCCGGCGGCGGCGGTCTTCGTCTCCTCGCTGGCCCTGACGCTCGCGCCGGCGGCGGTGGCGACATCGACGCCGAAGGTAACGGTCCGCATCGAAGGCAAGAGCAGGACACTGCTGGGTGCGACCACGGTTCAGACTCGCAGTGGCTCGATCACCAAGGGCGGAGCGCCGAGCGGGGCCTGCCCGGCCAGCAGCGCCCAGGGCGCCCTGAACGTGGCCACGAAGGGCAGGTGGAGTGGCAAGTTCGACTCCAACCTCAAGTCCTACTTCGTCACCAAGATCCTCGGCGACACCGAAAGCGGCAAGAAGGCGTTCTGGGAGCTATTGGTCAACGACCTCCCCGCCCAGAGCGGATTCTGCGCGGCCAAGCTGCACAGCGGCGATCGGGTCCTGTTCGCGGTCGTCGGGGCCTCCGGAGCCGCGGCGGCTCCGATCCGGGTGACGGCCCCGCGCATCGCCGTCGTGGGCCAGTCAGTCACCGTGAAGGCCGTGTATTACAACACCAAGGGCAAGGCCAAGCCCCTGTCCGGAGCCACCCTCAAGGTGGGATCGCACACCGCCCAGACCGGCTCCGCGGGCGCCGTCTCGTTTACGCCCACGCACACGGGAACGATCAAGGTCGCTGCCAGCAAGACCGGTTACATCCGCGACGAGGCCAGCGTCCGCGTCATGGGCTCCGCCTAGGCGGTGACGCCAGCTCGCGCAGCTCGGCTGGCGCTCGCCGCCGCCCTGGTGGCGGCGATCGCCGGCTGCGGCCTCGGGCCCGGCCCGGGCACGACCGACGCCAACCTGACGGTGACGCGCCACTTCGGCGGGGCGTCCGTGGGCCAGTTCACGCAGAAGCGTGTGCCGGGAGCCGAGACCGTGATGCAGATGCTGCAACGGTCGTTCA
>JALYXK010000006.1 GCA_030947145.1 Actinomycetota bacterium | reverse complement strand
GCGGTGGGGCGGGCGGGCGCTCGCCCGCGGACGCCGGTGGCGCCTGGCCGCCGATGCGCACGTAGGCGAGTTGCAGCTGCGAGAGCGCCTGGCGGATCTGGCCGGCCTGTTCGGGCGCCGTCTGCTCGACCAGCGGCATCACCGCGCGGATCGATTCGACCGCCAGCTGGACCTGCCCCAGGTCGCGCTCGGACTCGGTCCCAGGCGCGAGCCCGGTACGCCGCATGCCCAGGTTTACCAGCATGACCACGTGCTCGAGCAGCACATGCTCGATGCGGATTTTCTTCAGCTCGGCCTCGTAGGCCGCGCGCATCTCCTCCTCGGTCGGCTCTGGGCCGCTGGTGCTCATTGGTTCAGTTCACCTCCAGTGCTGGTTAGGCCCCCGACCAACGTCGTGGGCCCTCAGGTTGCCCTTCCGAGAGCCGGAGCATACGTGTCGCGAGTCTCGGCGACGGTGGCGGCGTAGATCTCCGGAAGGCTCATTCCCGACTCGTGCAGGCGCCGCTGGCGCTGAGCGCCGTTGAGGTCGGGGAGGGCGACGTCGAGCTCCAGCTCGGCGCGCGCTGGGGCCGTCCAGGCCAGCAACCGGGCCAGCGCTTCCGATCCGGGGTAGGACTGGTGGCGCTCGAGATCGAGCAGCTCGCCGTCGAGCCCGTAACGGATCGCCCGCCAGAGGTTCTCCTCGATCAGCCGTCCCGGGAGATCCATGGCCGGCTGACCGGAGTCGACATCGCGTACGGCCTGGGCGACACAGGCGACGATCAGCGCGGCCAGCCCGTCGGCCTCGGGCCCGGTCGCCTGGGCGTCGCAGATCCTCACCTCGACCGTCCCGAATCCGAAGTGCGGCCGTACCGACCACCACACCTGGGTGTACTCGACGATCGAGCGCGTCCGCACGAGGAAGTCGATGTAGTCGGCGAACGCCGCCCAGCTGCCGAACGCGTCGGGGATCCCGCAGCGCGGGAAGCTGCGCGTGAAGGTCTGGCTGCGAGCGCTGTGCAGCCCCGAGTTGCGGCCGTCGAGGAACGGCGAGTTCGCCGAGATTGCCAGCAGCACGGGGAGCACGGGCCGCAGCCGGTCGCAGACCAGCACGGCGCGGTCGGCGCCGCGGATCCCGACGTGGACGTGGAGCGAGAACGTGTTGTTGCGCCAGGCGACGTACTTGAGCCCCTCCTCGACCAGGCGGTAGTGCTCGGTGTCGATGATCGGCTGTTCTCGGTAGTCCGACCAAGGGTGGGTGCCGCCCGCGCCGAGCGCGATCCCACAGTCGGCCGCGAGCGCGAACAGACGACGCCGGCGGTCGTGCTGGGCGGCCGTGGCGCCGGCCAGGTCCTCCCCCCGGCCAGAGCGGATCTCGATCTCCGAGGAGATCAGCTCCCCGGCGATCGAGTCGGCCAGCGCCGGATCGGAGGCCGCGGCCTGCCGGAGCGCCTCGAAGCGAGGCACGAGGCCGAGCCCGACCGGATCGAGGATCGCGAACTCCTCCTCCAGCCCGACCGTGAAATCGGTCGAGCTCTCGAAGGTCGCATGCGCGCTGTCCAGGTCCAGGTCCACGTCTGACGGGGGTTAGGTCAGATAGAAGTACAGCGCGTAAAGGAGGTCGACGGCCGGGCTCGAGGTGTGGACGGTGACCTCGGGCGGTACCTGCAGCAGCGCCTCTGAGTAGTTGAAGATGATCTTGACGCCGACGTCGACGAGGTCATCGGCCAGCTGCTGGGCGGCCGCCGACGGGACGGCGAGGACGGCGACCACGATGTCCTCATCCTGCACCACGTCGCGCAGCTCGGAGTTGTGACGGACCGTCAGGGTGCCGATGCCGGTGCCGACCTTGTTCTGATCGAGGTCGAAGACGGCGACCACGCGGAAGCCGTGGTCGGCAAATATGTCGGAGGTGGCGATCGCGGTCCCGAGGTGGCCGGCGCCGAACAAGGCGATGTTGTGCTGGCCGGCCGTGCGCAGGATCTTGCGGATCTGCGTGACCAGCGACTCGACGTTGTAGCCGACGCCGCGCTTGCCGAACTTGCCGAAGCCCGACAGGTCCCGCC
>JALYXK010000038.1 GCA_030947145.1 Actinomycetota bacterium | reverse complement strand
GGCAGCAGTTGCAGCTGCCCCTCGGTCTCGTAGCGCTCGAGGTCGTGCAGACGCTTGATCCGCAGCGAGATGGTTTGAAAATTGGTCAGCAGCCCGCCCAGCCAGCGATGGTTGACATAGGGCATGTCCGCCGCCTCGGCGGTGTCCTTGACCGCGTCGCGCGCCTGCTTCTTCGTACCCACGAACAGCACGGTGCCGCCGCGCCGCGAGACCTGCTCGGCGAACTGGCGCGCGTTCTCCAGCAGCGCCTCGGTCTGCAGCAGATCGATGATGTAGATGCCGTCGCGCTCACCGAAGATGAAGCGCCGCATCTTGGGGTTCCAGCGTCGAGTCTGGTGGCCGAAATGCACACCGGCCTCCAGAAGCTCTTTGATTCCGACTCGAGCCACTTGGGTCCTGCTCCCTTTTGAGTGTTGTCACGGCTCCCGCCGGCCGTTTCTCGCGAGCCCCGGACAGAACGACCGGGGCAGGGCCGCGAGTGGCCCCGACGGGTTAGGAAATGAGATTGAGCAAAGTCTACGCAAGTTTCAATATAGGCCTACGTTTCAGGAGGGGCAGGTCCTCACCCTTCCCCTACCTGCGGTGAGGATCTGCTCGCGGGCCGAACCTCCCTTCCCCTACCTCCGGTGGCTCGGTTCGCACGGCGGCGGGGCGGCTTTGGACGGGCCGCCCCGCCGCATCTACTCGGTGCCGCGGGCCGCGAGCTCGAGCGCGGTGGCGAGGTCCTCCGGCAGCTCGGAGCGGATGTCGATCGCCTCGCCCGTGATCGGATGCGGGAAGGCCAGGCGGGTGGCGTGCAGGAACTGCCGGCGCAGACCGAAGCTCATCGGGCCGCCGTACTGCTTGTCGCCGAGGACCGGATGGCCGATCGCCGCCATGTGAACGCGGATCTGGTGGGTGCGGCCGGTGTCGAGCACGACCTGCAGCAGCGCACTGCCGGCCAGGACGCGCTGCACCTCGAAGTGGGTGCGGGCCTCCCTCGGCTCCTCGGAATCGATCGACATCGACACCCGCTCGCGCCGGTGGCGCCCGATCGGCGCATCGATCGTCCCCGCGCGGGCCTCGGGCAGGCCGTCGACCAGCGCCAGATACTCCCGCCGCAGGTGGCGCTCGGTCAGCAGTGCCTTGAGCGCGCGCTGGACCGGGTCGCTCTTGGCCACCACCAGGAGTCCCGAGGTGTTCCGGTCGAGTCGGTGCACGATCCCGGCGCGCCAGGGTTCATCGCCGCCGGCCGCCCGACCGGCCAGCGCCTGGGCCAGGGTTCCGGTTCGGTGGCCTCGGGCCGGGTGCACCACGACTCCCGCCGGCTTGTCGACGACCATCAGATGCTGATCCTCGTAGGCCATTCCGAACGGCACGTCGACCGCCTCGGATTCGGGCACATCGTCGTGGTCGTCGATCTCGACCCGCTCGCCGCCGCCGACCAGGTACTTCTTCGCCCGAACCGTGTCGTCGACGCGGACGCGTCCGGCATCGATCAGCGCCTGCGCCCGGGAACGCGAGCCCAGCGGTTCGGCCAGGAAACGATCGAGCCGGGTGCCGGCGGCCTCCTCGGGCACCAGCAGCGCCGCGGGCCCCTTCGCGGTCACCGGCCCTCCCCCGCTCGAGCACCGGCGGCGCCGGCTGTCGCCTGTGCCTCACCGCGCGTCCCCCGCTCGACCACTAGCGCCAGCGCGATCACGCCGAAGGTGATCGCCATGTCGGCGAGGTTGAATGCCGGCCAGTGCGGCAATTTGATGAAGTCGGTGACCGCGCCGTTGGCCAGGCGATCGATCAGGTTCCCCACCGCGCCGCCGATCAACAGGCCGGTCGGCAGCCACAGCCACCGGCGCTCAGGTCGCCTGGCCAGGTATCCGGCCAGTCCGCCCAGCGCCACGAACGTGAAGATCAGCAGGAGGGCGCCGCCGCCGGAGAGGAAGCCGAAGGCGACGCCGTTGTTGCGCACGTGAACGAACTTCACCCCCGGCACGAACCGGCGCTGCTCGCCGACGGCGATGTCGCCCGCGAGCGTGTGCTTGGTCAGCTGATCGAGGCCGAGTACGACCACGACCACGATCGCCGCGCGGGTGAACGCCGTGGCCCGAGCCTTCGGCGATCGGACCGCCGGCAGCGCCATCCTGGCAACCCGCCCGCTATCGGCCGCAGCCGGAAGTGCGGGCAGGCGGAATCATCCGCCGATCGCGTTGACGATGATCTGGCGGGCGATGATCAACACGAAGATCCCGATCATCGGGCTCAGATCGAACATGCCGATCGGGGGGATGAACTTGCGGAACAGCCCGAGGTACGGCTCGGTGACGTCGCGCAGGAAGCTGAGGATCGCGTCTGACCATCGTGCGTACGGCGGGCGCGCGCCGAACGAGAACAGCAGGTTGAGCAGGATGTAGACGAAGATCAGGATGATGTAGACCGAAAACAGGGCAGAGACGTAGTTGGCCACGTCGCCCCGGGTGAGCGCGTAGGCCAGCATCAGCGTGCGCTCCCGGTCCCGCCGGCGATGACGTCGTCCATCGCCGCCTGAAACGCGGTCCGTACCCCGCCCCGCTCGAGCGCGGCCAACCCGCGGGCCGTCGAGCCTCCGGGCGAGGTCACCTCGCGTCTGACCGCCAGGGTGTCGTAGGAGCGGTGGGCCAGCAGCGCCGCCGTACCCGCCATCGTCTCGACCACCAGCCGGCCGGCGAGCGGCGCCCCGAGGCCGTAGCGGACCGCCGCGTCCACCTGGGCCTCCGCGACCAGCGCGTGATAGGCCGGACCGACCCCCATCACGGCGGTGGCCGCCTCGATCTGACGCTCGGAGATTCGCACGACCGTCCCCAGGCGTTCGAACAGTGCCACCACTTCGGCCTCGACACCGGGGTCGACCCCTTCGGCCGGGGCGTAACAGACGGTTCCCCGCCTGACCTCGACCGGGGTGTTCGGCATCAACCGGAACACGGGCACGCCGGGACACCCGTTCTGGAGCGATTGGACCGAAATCCCCCCGACCACGGAGGCGACCGCCTTGGCCTGGCCCGAGATCTCCTGCGCGACATCGGCGAACTGGGCGCGCTTGTGGCACAGCACGACCAGATCGGCTCGCTGGGCCACCGCGGCGTTGTCGGAGAAGGCCTCGCCGCCGAGCTCGCGGACCAGCGCCTGCGCTCGTCCTGACCCGGCGTCGGAGCAGAGCACCGGATCGCCCCAGCCGCGGGCCATCGCCCGCGCCAGGTTCCCAGCTCCGATCAGACCCACTTGCATTAACTGCAATCTACCGGTGAGCCGACCGCGGCCGGCGTTCTCGCGCCGGCGGGCCGGCGCGAGGGCGATCAGCTCTGGTTGAAGAAGCCCTTCTCGATCAGCCGAGCGCGCTCCTCGGCGGAGACCTCGACGTTCTGCGGGGTCAACAGGAACACCTTGTCGGCGATCCGCTGCATCCCGCCGTCGAGCGCGTAGGTCAGGCCGCTGGAGAAGTCGATCAGGCGCTTGGAGAGATCGGTATCGGTGCCCTGCAGGTTGATGATCACCGGGATCGCATCCTTGAACTTGTCGGCGACGTCCTGGACGTCGTTGAAGCTCTTGGGGGCCACGAAGTGCACGCGGACATCACCTCCACCACGACCGTTGCCGCGGGCTCCGCCCACCGGTCGCAGCGTCGTCGTGCGTCGATCGGTGGCGTCGTCGTCGGCAAAGATGTCGTCGAACTCGTCACGGCGCCGGCGCGAGCTCAATCGCTTGACGTTCGGGCGCTCGCGATAGCTGTCCTGGAGCTCGACTTCGGGCTCCGGGTACGGCTCGATCTCCTCCTCATAGGCTTCATCCTCGGCGAGGCCGAAGTAGACCAGCGTGCGGTGCCAGGTGTCGCGAAAAGCCATATTCCGAGTGGGTGGTTCGCGCCGAAGCGCCGTTTCCCTGCCGTGATTATGCCGCGCTCGGCGCGTAAAGGCTTGTGCCGATACGGATTATCGTAGCCCCTTCCTCCAAGGCCACGGGGTAATCCTGGCTGGTGCCCATCGACAGGTGGCGGAGCCCGTGCCGTTCGGCGAGCCCGCGCAGCGTCGCAAAATGGGGTCGGCTGTCTTCGCTGCGGGCGGCGATCGGCGGCATCGTCATCAGGCCCACGACGGTCACCGGGCAGCGATCGATGAACCTCGGGAGCGCCTCGGGGCTGACGCCGTCCTTGCCGGGCTCCCCGGACACGTTGACCTCGATCAGCACCTCGGTCGCCGGATCGGCGTGTCGCTCCAGCTGGGCCAGCACTGAGTCCGAGGCGACCGAGTGGATGTAGCGGACGTGCCCCAGCACCGAGCGCACCTTGCGACTCTGCAGATGCCCGATGAAGTCCCAGGTGAACCGGCCGGGGTAAGCCTCCGCCTTGGTGACCAGGTCCTGGGCGCGGTTCTCGCCCACGAGCGTCACCCCGGCCTCACCCAGTGTGCCCAGCTCCTCCACCGGCACGTACTTGACGGCGGCCAGCACCTCCACCTCTCCCGGGCTGCGTCCCGCCGCCGCGATCGCGCCGGCCACCGTTTCGAGGTTGGCTGCGATCGTGGTGGCGCTCAGCTCGCGGATCAGGTCAACCATGCGATCCCGGCCTGGCGCCCGGTGACACCCCGGTCCCGACGGTGGGAGAAGAACAGCGATGGGTCGGCGCAGATCGTGCACAACCCGGCGTCGTGGATCGGGTCGACCCCGGCGCGCTGAAGCTCGAGCCGCGCGATCGCCTTCAGGTCCAGGTTCCGGCCGCGGCGGACATCCGTTCCGTAGGCGACGAACCGCTCGTGAACCTCCTCTCCGACCTCGTAGCAGCACGGTCCGGCGCCGGGACCGATCGCGGCGGACAGCGGTCCGCTGGCCCCGAGCTCGCGCACGGCGGCGACGCCCTCGGGCAGAACGCCCTCGGCCAGCCCGCGCCAGCCCGCGTGGACCATCGCCACCGCCTCGCGGCCGGCGATCGCCACTGCGAGGCAGTCGGCGGTCAGCACCATCGGGGCGATTCCGGGCGCCGCCGTCGCCTGTCCATCCGCGTCGATGACCGTCTCGGCTTCGCCGTCCCCGACTCGCCGCACGCCGGTCCCGTGCACCTGGCGCCCGTAGGCCAGGCGCACGCCGAGGCGGCGCTCGAGGCCGCCGCGGTTGCGCGACACCGAGTCGGGATCGTCGGCGGTCAGGCGCCCTAGGTTGAGGCTGGCGTACGGACCGCTCGAGACGCCGCCACGCCGGGTGGTGAACAGCACCTGGACCCGCCCCAGCTCGATCGCCAGATGCTCGCCGGCGGGGTGGAACGGCTTCGGTGCCCGCAACGGCTCGGCGGCTTCAGGCAGGTCGGCCAGCATCGGCTCAGGCTATCCGCTGGCCCGGGCCGCCCGTAGGGCTTCGGCCAGCTCCGACTCGCGTCCGGAGATTCCCCCGTCCAGTTTGGCCGCCAGCGCCGCCCGCAGTCCCGCGCCGATCCGCGGCCCCGGCTCGATGCCGGCCCCGAGCAGGTCCTCCCCATCGATCTCGAGGCGGATGCGGCGCAACCGCCCGAGCCACTCGCGAGCCGACTCGGCGGCGCCCAGCGCACCGGCCAGGGCGACCGTCTCGGTTCGCCGGCCGCCGACGGCCGCGGCAATCGCCGATGGGCTCCCGGCCGCTCTCAGGCTCTGGGCCAGTTCCCGCGCGCCGGTGGCCGCCTCCAGGATCGTCGCGCGCTCGGCGGCGTCGAACGCCAACCGGTCGAGCGCCGGCGCCAGCTCGTCCGCGGGCGGTGGACCCGACCCGGCGAACGCGGCCGCGAGCATCAGCAGGTCACGGCGCCCGCCGGCCGGTAGCAGCGCCAGCGCTCCAGCGGCCAGTACCGGGTCGGTGGGGCCGAGTCCGGAAGCGATCGAGTCCGACAGCCCGAACCGATCGAGCGCCGCGAGCGCGTCGATTGGCTCCTCCTCCCGAGCCAGCAGCCGCAGCTCGTTGCCGACACGGGGGCCGCTGACTCCGCCCAGCGCGCCGGCGGCGATCGCTGCCTCGGCCAACGCGAGCGTGTGCGCCTCGACGCCGAACTCGAGCCTCGCCGCGTAACGGGCCATCCGCAGCAGCCTCGTCGGGTCATCGCGAAAGCTCTGCGCATGCATCACGCGGAGCAGCCGGCCCGCCAGATCAGGGAGCGTGCACGGCGCGCTGGTCAGGGTCCCGGCGGCCGGGCCGGTCAGAGCGATCGCCGCCGCGTTGACCGTGAAGTCCCGGCGCAGCAGGTCCTCGGTGAGGCTCGCCGGGGCCACGGTCGGGAGCGCCCCCGGGTGGGCGTAGGTCTCGCGCCGTGCCTGCGCGATGTCGTAGCGGGAACCGTCGAGCGTGACCGTGGCGGTGCCGAAGCGGTCATGGCTGCGCTGCGCTCCGCCCAGCCGTTTCACGATCGGCGCCGGATCGCCCTCGACGAGCAGATCGAGCTCCCGCGGCCTTCGGTCCAACAGCAGGTCGCGGACCGCTCCGCCGACGAGATGCACGCCCGGCTCGTCGTCCAGGCGTTGCAGCAGCTGCGGCGCTCCGGGCAGCGCACGAACCAGCTCGATTACGACGGGAGGGGCGGGGATCTCCACGCCCGCATCTTCGCGCCTATCGGACGGGTACGGCCGGACGGTGCGAGGCAACGGCCACTACCATGCCCGCCATGCCGAGTCCCGGTTCGCGGCGCAAGCTGCGGTGGGTGCTCGCCGCCGTGGTGATCGTGGTGATCGCGCTGGGGGTAACGGTGGCTTTCCTGAGCTTGCACTCGCCCGGCAACGTGTCACACCCGAGCCTGTCCTTCACGCAGCCCACGACGACGCAGGCTACGCCCGCGCGGCCGCGCAAGGTGGTCGTGAACGATTTCGAGTGGCCGCGTTACGGCTTCGATGCTGCCCGGACCCGATACTTCCCGGCCCCCGCCCGGCTCGCGCCACCGTTCCGCGTCGGCTGGCGGTTCAACGACGGGGCGCTGCTCGAGTTCCCGCCGGTGATCTACCAGAACACGCTCTATCTGCTCGACGACAACGGCTGGGCGAAGGCGATCGACAAGCGCAGCGGGCACCGGATCTGGCAGCACCGGATCGGTACTCTGGCCGCCGCCTCGCCGGCCATCGACGTCAAGAACCACCTGGTGTTCTTCCCGCTGCTGTCGATCAACCCGAGCGCCGGCCAGCATCCGGGCAACGGCCGTGTCGTCGCGCTGTCGATGGGTACGGGGCGCGTGGCCTGGTCCAAGCCGGTGCCTCCGGGGACCGAGTCCTCGCCCCTGGTCTGGCAGACGACTCTGTATTTCGGGGACCAGGGGGGCACCGTTCGTTCGCTGCGAGCCCGCGACGGCCACGTCAACTGGACCTACCACGCGAGCGGGGCGGTCAAGGGCGGTCCGTCGCTGGCGGGCGGCAATCTCTACTTCGGCGACTACGCCGGGCGCGCCTACGCCTTGAACGCCGCCACCGGGCACCAGATCTGGGCGGTCAGCACCAGCGGCACACGCTTCGGTTTCGGCTCGGGAAACTTCTACTCCACCCCGGCCATCGCCTTCGGCCGCGTGTACATGGGCAACACCGACGGACGCGTGTACTCGTTTGCGGCACGCACCGGCCAGCTCGCCTGGGCCACCGGGACCGGCGCGTACGTCTACGCCTCGCCCGCCGTCGCCGAGATTCCGGGGCTGGGCCCGACGGTCCTCCTCGGCTCCTACGACGGGAACTTCTACGCCTTCAACGCCCAGTCGGGCGCGGTGCGCTGGTCGCATCCCTCGGGCGGCCGGATCTCCGGCTCGGCCACGATCGTCGGCAAGGTCGTCTACTACTCCGACCTCGGCTCGAAGTCGACGATCGGACTCAGTATCGGATCGGGGCGGCAGGTCTTCTCGTTTTCCGACGGGGCCTTCAACCCGGTGATCGCCGACGCCACCGCGATCTACATGAGCGGTTACGGGGAGATCTACCAAATGCTGCCCAAGGCTCCGGTCGCGCATCCGGGCGCGGCGAAACCGAAACCGGCGCCTCCGCGCTCCCTCACGAAGAAGCCCAAACCGGCGACCCCGCGCCCGGCCAAGCGACGCCGCCCTCGCACCTGACGCCTCCGCACGGTACTCTCCCGGATCAAGGGCTTGGCGCGGCGTGTGAACCGCGCAGGATTAAGCCCAAAATGCGACAAAAAGCGGCACGGCTGCGCAAGAAGCCGGCCATGGAACGCGCGTTCGGGTGTCCATGATATGATGCGCGTCTATGCGTTGTCGTAGTGGAAGCCACTGTCAGCAGCCGGCCATCAAGGGTCGTCGGTTCTGCGCGGATCATTCCGCCGAGCTCGATCGCATGCGCGAGGAGCTCAAGGATGCCGCGGCCGCCCGTATCGGGCGAGGCCGACCCAAGCGGTCGTCTACCTGCTGCCGTCCGGGTTGCTACGAGCCCCGCGTGCCCCCCGCCGCATATTGTGATACCTGCTCTGCGGCAGGGTACGTGGAAGAGGCCGCTTAACCGCGGCGCTCTGTTCCAGCCCCGACTCAAATAACTGCATTGACGCCGGAAGGTGCCGGGAGCTTCGCGGCGCATGCCCAGTTGCCGTTTGGCGAGGAAGCATGCGCTGCGCCCGGTCATTGTTCCGGGCGCGACCCGAGAATTCGCGCCTACGAATTCTCGCCAGGGCCGAACGCTCCATGCTCGCCAGGCCCGAAGGGCCCGCGTACGGCGACCCCGCTGCGCGCGAGGTAATCCTTGACCGCGGCGACGGTGTGATGGCCGTAATGGAAGATCGAGGCGCACAGGACCGCGTCCGCGCCCGCTGCGAGCGCATCGGCCAGGTGCTCGAGCTCCCCGGCTCCACCTGAGGCGATCACGGGAACGCTCACCGCCGCGGCCACCGCCGAGGTCAGCCGGAGGTCGTAGCCCGCGTTGGTCCCGTCCCGGTCCATGCTGGTCAGCAGGATCTCCCCCGCCCCCCGCTCGACGCCCTCCCGCGCCCAGCTGACCGCGTCACGGCCGGTCGGGGTGCGCCCGCCCGCCACGTACGCCTCCCAGCCACCGTTCCCGGCCGCCTTCGCATCGATGGCCAGGACCACGCATTGCGCGCCCAAGGTCGCCGCGAGCTCGTCGATAAGCTCGGGCCTGGCCAGCGCCGCGGAGTTGATCGAGATCTTGTCCGCTCCGGCGTCCAGGACGGCCTGCGCATCCGCGACCGAGCGAATGCCCCCGCCGATCGTGAACGGGATGAACACGTCATCGGCGGTGCGCCGGGCCAGCTCGACCACGGTGTCGCGCTTGTCAGAGGTCGCGGTGATGTCGAGGAACACGAGTTCGTCCGCCCCCGCCGCGTCATATCGGCAGGCCAGCTCGACCGGGTCCCCGGCGTCGCGGAGATCCAGGAAGCCGACCCCCTTGACCACGCGCCCGGCATCCACATCCAGGCAGGGGATCACCCGTTTGTAATGGTTCAAGCCGGTCTCTCCAGGGCGCGCTGGGCCTCGGCGATGTCGAAGCGGCCCTCGTAGAGCGCCTTGCCGACGATCACCCCGGACAGGTTGACCTGGCGCAGGGCGGCCAGCGAGCGGAGATCCTCGAGCGAGCCGATGCCGCCCGAGTACACGAAGGTTCCGCGGACGGCGCCGGCGACGCGGATGGCGGCGTCGAGGTCGGGCCCGCTCAGCATCCCGTCGCGCTCGATGCTCGAGAACACGAACCGGCGCACGCCGCGCGCGCCCAACCGCTCGATCACCGGCTCCACCGGGATGTCGGTCTGCTCGGTCCAGCCGGCGGCGGCCAGTTTTCCCTCGCGGGCGTCGACCGACACGACGACGCGGTCCCCGTGCTCGGCCAGCACATCGTCGAGGAAGTCGACGTCGCGATAGGCGGCGGTGCCGAGGACGACGCGGCCGACCCCGGCGCCGAACGCGTCGGCGACCGCCGCGGCCGTGCGCAGCCCGCCGCCGAGCTGGAGCGGAACGTCGAGCGCTTCGGCCATGCGGGCCACGCGGGCGAGGTTGGCCGGGCGACCCGTGCGCGCTCCGTCGAGGTCGACCACGTGCAGCGCTCGGGCACCGCCGTCGACCCAGCGCTTGGCGGCGTCGAGCGGATCGGCGTCGTAGATGGTCCTGGCGTCGAATTCGCCGCGGGTCAGGCGCACCGCCTTGCCGTCGAGGATGTCGATCGCCGCAAGCAGGATCATCGCCCGGCCCCGGCCCGGGCGGCGGTGGCGGGCGGGGTCGGCTGGGGCGCGCACAGCCGGGCGAAGCTCGCCAGCATCCTCAGCCCGGGGGTAGATGACTTCTCCGGATGGAACTGGACGCCGAAGATGTTCTCGTGCGCGACGATCGTGGCGAAGCGCTCGCCGTATTCGGTGAGGCCGGCGAGATCGGCGGCGTCGCTGGGGCGCGCGGCGTGGGAGTGCACGTGGTAGAAGGCGCAGCCCGCCTCGGGAAGTTCCTCGGTCAGGGCGGACGGGCGGACGAAGGCCACCTCGTTCCAGCCGATGTGCGGGAGCCGCAGCCCGCCGGTGCGCAGCCGGGTGACCTCGCCTCCGATCAGGCCCAGACCCGCGGTGCAGCCGAGCTCGTCGGAGCCGTCGAAGAGCAGCTGCATCCCCAGGCAGATCCCCAGCGTGGGGACGCGGGCCGCCGCTCGCTCGCGGATCAGCTCATCGAGCCCCTGCTCGGTGAGGTTGCGCATCGCCTGGGGAAACGCGCCGACCCCCGGCACCACCAGGCCGTCGGCGGCGCGGATCTGATCGTGGTCGCCCGTGATCGCCGCCGCGGCGCCCACGTGCTGCAGCGCCTTCTGCACCGATCGGCGGTTCCCCATGCCGTAGTCGAGAATGGCGATCGCCGGCGGCGAGGACTCGCTCATACCAGCGTGCCCTTGGTGCTCGGGACGCCTCGCTCGGTGGGATCGAGCGAGACCGCGCCCCGCAGCGCCCGGGCCAGCGCCTTGAACGATGCCTCGATCACGTGGTGCATGTTGGTGCCCGACTCGACGCGCAGATGCAGCGTGAGCTTCGCGTTGCCGGCCAGCGCGCGGAAGAACTCCTCGGTCAGCTCGTGATCGAAGTTGCCGATCGAGCCGGGGGGCAGGTCCGCCTCGAACGCGCACAGGCCCCGGCCGGAGATGTCGATCGCGCAGGCCGCGCGGGCCTCGTCCATCGGCACCGTGGCCTGGCCGTAGCGAACGATCCCGGCGCGGTCGCCGAGCGCCTGGTCGAGTGCCTGGCCGATGCAGATTGCGACGTCCTCGACCGTGTGATGGGCGCCCGTGGCCAGGTCGCCCTGGGCCTGCACGGTCAGGTTGAGCCGGCCGTGGCGGGCCAGCAGGTCGAGCATGTGGTCGAGGAAGCCGACGCCGGTGTTGCGCTCGCCGAGGCCCGATCCGTCCACCGTGAGGCTCACGCGGACATCGGTCTCCCCGGTCCGGCGCTGGATCTCAGCGGTTCGCGTCATCTCGGTCATTCTGCCGAATGCGCGCCTCCATCGAGCGGGCGTGGTGCTCGAACCCCTCCGCCCGAGCCACCGGCGCCGCCGCGCGGGCCAGCTCGGAGCCGTCGGCGATCCGCACCTCGCTGAAGCCGCGGCGGAAATGACCGGTGGAGAGTGAGGAGGCGAACCGAGCCGCGCCGCCCGTGGGCAGGATGTGGTTGGAGCCGGCGACGTAGTCGCCGAAGGCGGTCGCGGCGGCCTCGCCGACGAACAGGCAGCCGGCGCGGGTTACGCTCGCGGCCAGGGCCTCGGCCTGCGCTCCGATCAGCTCCAGGTGCTCGGGCGCGAACGCCTGGGCCAGGGCCAGCCCGTCGTCCGGGCCGGCCAGCTTCACCAACCGGCACACGGCGCCGGTCTCCTGCGCCGGCATCAGCCGGGCGGAGATCTCCCCCAGCAGCGCTTCCGAGCTGGAGGCGCAGAGCACCAGCGTGCCGGGTCCGTGCTCGGCCTGGGCCAGCAGGTCCAGCGCGATCGGCTCGGACGCGGCGTCGGGGTCGGCGATCACCAGCAGATCGCTGGGCCCGGCGAAGCCGTCGATCCCGACCTGCCCCGAAACCTGCCGCTTGGCCTCCTGGACCCACAGGTTGCCGGGGCCGACGATCACGTCGACCGCGCCCACCGACTCGGTTCCGAAGGCGAGCGCGGCGACCGCCTGCGCCCCGCCCATCCGGTAGACCGGCGCCGCGCCGGTCAGCCGGCAGGCGGCGAGCACGACTTGATCGATCTCACCGTCCGGGCCCGGCGGCGAACAGACGGCCACCTCCCGCACTCCGGCGGCGTAGGCGGTCACCACGCCCATCACCACCGTGCTCGGATACGGCGCCCGGCCCCCGGGGACGTACACCGCGGCCCGCTCCAGCGGCGCCTCGCGGAGCACCACCCGGTGCGCCTTGAAGCTCACGGTCCGCTCCTCGCGCAGGCCCGCCCGGGCCACAGTGTCAACCTGGGCGATCGCCAGTTGCAGGCCGTCGCGGATGTCGTCCGCGAGCGTCTCGCCGGCGTGCTGGAGTGCCGGCCCGGACACGCGCAGCGGTTGCGGCGGCCCTCCCCCGGTGTCGAACCTTCGGGTGTACTCGAGCACCGCGGCATCGCCACCGCGGCGAACCGCGGCGACGATCTTTGCGACGTTGTCGGCGATCGACTCCGGGGCGGGAACCAGTCCGCGCAGCTCCCGGACGAGCGGGGGCGCTCCCCCGGGGCTCAGCGGGACGGTCTCACACCGCATCGAGGCGCTCCATCAGCGCGTCGATCGCCCGCGCCTTAAGCTTGTGCGCCACCGGATTGGCGATCAGCCGAGCGGTGCAGACCACGATCTCCTCGCGCACCACCAGCCCGTTCTCGCGCAGCGTCGTCCCCGTCGCGGTGAGATCCACGATTCCCTCCGCCAGGCCGGTCAGCGGGGCCAGCTCGACCGAGCCCTTGACCTCGACGATCTCGGCCTGGCGCCCGGTGTCGAGGAAGTAGCCGGCGGCGATCCGGGGATATTTGGTGGCGATCCGCACCACCCCGAGCCGGCGCAGCGCCTCGGCCGCGCGATCCTCGCCGGCCGCGCCCGCCAGCACCATCGTGCATCTGCCGTAGGCGAGGTCGACCAGCTCGTAGACCTCGTGCTCGGACTGCTCCATCAGCACGTCCTTGCCGGTGATCCCGATGTCGGCCGCTCCGGCCGCGACATAGGTGGGCACGTCGGACGGTCGCATCGTCACGATTCCGGCCGCCTCGAACAGCAGCTTTCGGTCGTTCTCCCGGACCTCGGCGGTGGCGATGCCGACGCGGTCGAGCAGGTCCAGGGTATCCTTGAACAGCGCGCCGCGGGGCACCGCGATCCGCAGCCCGCTCATCCCAGTCCTCGTTCCTCACCGGTGAGCGCGATGTGAAGGCGCTCGACGTACAGCGCGAAGCCGACCGCGGGCAGCGGCCGTCCGAACGTGCCCAGGAGCTCGTCGTAGCGCCCGCCGCTGCCCACCGGAACGCCGTAGGCCGGGTCGTAGACCTGGAAAACGGCGCCGGTGTAATACGCCAGATTCCGCACCAGGCCGAAGTCGAAGATGATCCGCTCGGCGACGTGCGGAGGGAGCAGCGCATGGACCTCGCGCATGCCCGTGCCGGCGTCCTGCAGCAGCCCCGAGAGGCCCTCCAGCACCTCCGGCCCGCCGCGGATGTGGGGCACGCGCAGCAGCAGCTCGGCGGCCGCCTCGCGGAGCCCGATCTCGTAAAGCTCGCGCTGCACCCCGACGAAATCGCCCCGGACCAGCTCGCCGAGGATCCGCTCGCGGCGGTCGGGCTCCACCCCCACGGCTTGGAGCAGCTGCGGATACAGCGACACGTCGCCGAGTCCGACCCGGTAGGTCTTCAGCCCGGCCGCGTCGAGCGCCCCGCACAGGATGGTCAGGGCCTCGGCGGTCCCCTCCGGGCCCGGGGCGCCGATCAGCTCGACCCCCGCCTGCAGGAACTCCCGCGATTGACCGCGCTGCGGCCGGACGCCTCGGTAGGAGTGGGCGAAGTAGGAGAAGCGCATCGGAGGCTCGACGCCCGCGTAGCGGGTAGCCACCACCCGCGCGATCGGCACGGTCATGTCCGACCGCAGCACCAGCACGTTGCCCTCCTCGTCGAACATCCGGTAGGCCGGACGGCTGGCGGTCAGCTGGGCGCGCTGGAAGGTGCCCTCGTATTCGAGGGCGGGCGTGTAGACCTCGCCGTATCCGGCCAGCTCGAAGACGCCGCGGATGCGGTCGGTCATCGCCCGCAGCTCGCCCATCTCGTCGGGCAGCACGTCGCGGGTTCCGCTGGGGATGCGATCGACCATGGCTGGTAGGGAACCAGACGCGGGCGGCTGAGCGATTCTCGGGGACCCGCGCCGAGGCTCAGGCGAGGGTGGGCACGTCGTCGAGCCGCGTGATCCGCGCGCCCAGCTGGCGCAGACGCTCGTCGATGCGCTCGTAGCCGCGGTCGATCTGGCGCACGTTGCCGATCTCGGTCGTGCCCTCCGCGCTCAGCGCCGCGATCAGCATCGCCATCCCGGCCCGGATGTCGGGCGAATCCACCCGCTCGCCGCGGAGCCGCCGCGGCCCGATGACGATCGCGCGGTGCGGGTCGCAGATCGTGATCTCGGCC
>JALYXK010000023.1 GCA_030947145.1 Actinomycetota bacterium | reverse complement strand
CGCCACAGCAGTCCGGCAGCTTCGGCGCCAGCACCTCGAAGCCCTCGGCGGCCAGCACCTCGATCGTGGCCTGGTGCACGCCGGCGTAGAACACCCGCTGCACGCAGCCCAGCAGCAGCGCGACGCGGCCCCGCCGGACCCCGACGGCGGGCGTTCGCTCGGGCAGCTCGACACGCGACTCCTTGACGCCGATCCGCGGCGCGATCTTGGTCAGCACGCTGAGGCGCTCGGGCAGCCGCTCGGCCCCGAGTCTGCGCGCGGCCACCAGCATCGGCACGAGCCGGCGCATCCGCCGCGGGTAGGGCAGCGTCTCGAACAGCAGCAGCCGCAGGGCACGCTCGGCACCGGTGCGCTGGTGGTTTCGCTCGATCTGCGGTCGCACGCGCTCGATCAGGCGGTCGTAGCGCACCCCGGAAGGACAGGCGGTCAGGCAAGCCATGCAGCCGAGGCAGGAGTCGAAATGCGAGACGAACTCGTCGGTGATCTTCCCGTCCCCGCGCAGGGCATCGTCGATCAGCACGATCCGCCCCCGCGGTGAATCCGCCTCCTGAGCCCAGAGGACGTAGCTCGGGCAAGAGTCCAGGCAGAAGCCGCAGTGCACGCAGTCATCGACCAGCACCGGATCCGGCGGCCGGTGAGAATCGAAACCGCTCAACTCAGATCCCGCCCACGAATACACCGGGGTTACAGGCACGCACCGGATCGAAGCGCTGCTTGACCCGGCGCATCAATTCCAGCAGCGGGGCATCGGGAGAGCCCCACGGGTCGGGCTGGGCGCGCAGCTCGCCTGGCCCGTCGAGCAGCACGAGGACGGCGGAGGATGGAAGCGCTCCCCGCAGGGTCTGCACCGCCTCGGGATCGAGCTCAACGTAGCTGATGCCCAGTGCCGCCCGGCCGACCAGCGTGCCGGCGGCCACGTCGACCGCACCGAGCAGGGCCTCGAGCTCGCTCGGGCGGGCAGCGATCCGGACCAGCGCCCGGGTGGCCGAGCGCTGGCCAGCCCGCTGGCGGGCCCACAGCGGATCGTCATCGGCGGTGATCTCGACGTGCTCCAGTCCGGCCCGGCGCATCACCGTGGCGACCGTCTCGGACCGGCGCTGGGCCTCGGCGCCGGCCGAGCGCGCGAGCACCCCCCCGCGGCCGCCGCGCCAGGCGAGATCCAGCGAGTCGAGTTCGAGGGGCGCCGCCGCCAGCGCGCTCGCTGCTGCGGTCACCAACGCCGGATCATCGCAGGCGCCCAGCGCCGTTGCGGTGGCTCCGGGCAAGGGGTGCAGGCGCACGCTGACCGAGAGGATCACCCCGAGCGTGCCGAAGGATCCCGTGAACAGCTTGGCCAGGTCGTAGCCGGCCACGTTCTTGATCACCTTGCTGCCGGCGCGGGCGATCGTGCCGTCGCTGAGCCCCACGGTGACCCCCAGGATCAGGTCACGCGGGGCGCCGTAGCGGTGACGCAGGGGCCCCGAGTCGGCGGTGGCGATCACCCCGCCGATCGTCGCGCCCTGGTTCTGGCCGGCTCCGAGGGGGGGATCGAGAGCCAGCATCTGACCGGCAGCGGCGAGCTCCTGCTGGATCCGTTGCATCGGCGCGCCGGCCTCGAAGATCGCCGTCAGATCGCCGACGTTGTGCTCGAGCGTCCGGTCGAGCCGCTCGAGGCACAACTCCACCGGCGGCGTCGCGGTGGCCGCGCCCCAGCCGAGCTTCGAGCCGCCGCCGCGGAAGCGCACGGCGCTGCCGGCCGCGGCCGCCGCGGCCAGACCCGCCGCCGCGCCTTCCGGGGTGCTGGGGGTGAGGAGGCCGTCCACGGATTAGAACCGCATCGCCACGCCGTCGCGCTCGAGCGGATGCTCGCGGTAGGGCCCCGGAACCTCGCCGCACAGCCGCGGCGTGGGCATCACCTTGCCCGGATTGGCCAGCCCCCCCGGATCGAAGGCGCACCGGAGGCGCTGGAAGGCGTCGAGGTCGGACTCGGAGAACATCGACGGCATGTAAGCCTTCCTGTCGACGCCGACGCCGTGTTCGCCGGTGATCGAGCCGTCGGCGTCGACGCAGGCCTTCACGATCAGGCTGGCCAGCTCCTCGGCGCGCTCGGCCTCGCCGGGCCGTTCGGAGTCGTAGCACACGAGCGGGTGCAGATTGCCGTCCCCGGCGTGGAACACGTTGGCCACGCGAAGGTCGTACTCGGCCGAGAGCTCCTCGATCTTGCGCAGCACCTCGGAGAGACGCGTGCGCGGGATCACGCCGTCCTGTACGTAGTAGGCCGGCGCGATCCGGCCCATCGCCGCGAACGCGGCCCGGCGGGTCTGCCAGATCTGCGCACGCTCCGGCTCGGTCAGGGCGACCCGGACGTCGCGCGCGCCGGTCTGGGCGCAGAGCGACATCAGATGCTCGAAGCGGGCGGTGCATTCGACCTTCGGCCCGTCGAGCTCGACCAGGAGCGCGGCCCCGGCATCGAGCCGGTAGCCCGCGCCGGTGGCCGCCTCCGCGGCCTGGATCGAGAGCCGGTCCATCATCTCGATCGCCCCGGGGACGATGCCCGCGCTGACGATCTCGGTGACCGCGTCGCCGGCGGCCGACGTGTCCTCGAAGAAGGCCACCAACGTTCTCACCGCCTCCGGGGCGGGCACGACCCGCAGCACGATCCGGGTGGCCACGCCCAGCGTGCCCTCGGAGCCCACGAACGCGCCGAGTAGGTCGTAGCCGGGCTCGTCCCGGTCCAGCTGCACGACCGAGCCGTCGCTCAGCACGACCTCGAGTCCGGTCACGTAGTTGGTGGTGAAGCCGTACTTGAAGCAGTGCGCCCCGCCCGAGTTCTCGGCCACGTTGCCGCCGATCGTGCAGACGATCTGGCTGGAGGGGTCGGGCGGATAGAAGTGGGTCGGCGCGACCGCGCGTGAGATCGCCAGGTTCGTCACTCCCGGCTCGACCACCACGCGGGAGTCCTCGAGCTCGACCGAGAGAATGCGTCGCAACCGCGCGAGCACGATCAGCACGCCCTCGGCCACCGGCAGCGCTCCACCCGAGAGTCCGGTGCCCGCTCCGCGCGCGACCCACGGCACGCCCGCGTCGAAGCAGGCCCGGACTACGCTGCGGACCTCGGCGCCGGTTCCCGGCAGCACGGCGGTCAGCGGGGTCTGGCGATAGTGGGCGAGCCCGTCGGATTGGTAGGTGGCCAGCGCCTGCGGATGCGTGAGCACGTGCTCGGCACCGCAGATGCCCTCCAGCCGAGAGATCAGTTGCGCGCCGCTGGCCATCGTCGTGCGGCTAGTTGGACGCCCGGCGGCGTCCGTTCGCGTCCACAGATGTCGCGCTCAGTCCCGAACCTCCCATGGGGCGATGCTACCCAGCCAGCGGTTACGAGGCAGCTTCGAACCAATGCCTGTGGCCGGGGAACCGATCGGTGGGAGGAGAAGTCGAGCGCGTAGGCGAGAAACGCGACAGCCAGGACGGCGGCACCCGCGAGCTTCCCCGCCGAGGCCAGCTCCGCGGGGCGGCTGCTGAGTAGCAGCACCAGCAGGGCAAACGGGTCGACGTACTTCTGCCACGGGTAGCGGATCACCACCGCGGAAATCAAGAAGCAGGCGGCGAACGCGCCGACCAGCCAGGGCGTCGGCGCCGCCCGCACGCGAATCCAGAGGACGGCCCCCGACAGGGGGACCAGCAGCCAGAACAGCAGTGAGCTTCCGTCGAGGCGCGGCAGGTGCCCGGCCGCCCTCCAGATGTCTCCGGCGGCGTGCGCTCCGGGCGACGCCGGAAAGGCCAGCAGCAGCAGACCGCCCGCGCCGGCGGCGGCCAGCGGGCCGCGAGCCGCCCGGGATGACTGGTCGCGGCCACCGGAGCGACTGGGCCGACTCCGGGCCGCCGCGATCAGCAACGGGGCGAACAGCACCGCTCCGTAGAGTCCGATCGTGGCCAGCGCAAGCTCGGCGCTCTGGACCTCGAGTCCGCCCGCGATCTGGGCCCGGCCGCTCGCGCAGAGGCCACAAGAGCTCGGATCGCTGCCCACCGGCACGAGCCCATGCCAATTGAGAAACAGCAGACCGGCGGGGAGCGCCGACAGCAGCACCGCGAGCAGCGCGATCACCCGTTCACCGACCCGGAGGCGAGCGGCCCCCGGTCGCAGCGCATAGAACGCCCCGACCCCGAGCAGGAACGCGGTGCTCTGCCGCGTCGAGATCGCGGCGCCGACCGCGGCGCAGCCGGCCAGGAACGGCCCGAGCCGCTCGGCCTCGCGGAAGCGCTCGAACCGCTCGAGGGCCACCACAGAGAGAAGCATCGCCAGGTTGTCGGTGACCAGCCGGAACGATTGTCCGAACACGTAGGGGGAGAGTACGAACAGCAGCGTCAGCGCCAGGGCCTGAAGCCGCTCCATCCGCAGCCGGCGGTTGAGCAGGCCGAACACGGCCAGCGCCAGCCCGTAGGAGATCACCACCTCCAGCAGCCGCAGCCGCCAGAGCCGGAACCCGACGAGCTTTCCGGCGTAGGCCATCACCAGGTGAAAGAGCGGGGTCTGCGCGGAGGCGTAGTGATGAAGATCGGGGAACGGCAGCTGCCGCGAGAACTGCAGGATCGTCGGGAACTGGTAGACCAGCTCATCCGAGCCGTGGAAGACCGGCAACGCCACGGTCAGCCCCCGCAGCGCCAGCGCCGCCACCAGGAACGGCACGGCCAGCACGAGGGGAACCAGCCAGCGCCCCCGGCGGTGATGACGCGTCGGCTGCGCGGACGCGACCCTCATGGGTTGGGCGCCGTCAGGAAACGGTGATCTTCACGTGGCGACTGAAGGCCGTGTAGCCGGGCGCCAACTGCAGATCGTCGGCGGGATAGGTCCAGGTCAGCCGGACGGTGCCGCTGCCGGGGAACGCCGCGTGGGCGTCGAAGTAGCCGCGGGGATCGGTGACCGTGACCGTCTTGACCGTCGTGTAGTTCGAGCTCGAGCCCGGCGCGAACTGGATCTGGACGGTCTCGGCATCGTTCGGCACCTCGAGCAGCGCGAAGTGGGCGGGCCGTGCGGCCCCCCACACCTCGACCACTCGGCCGGGGTGCAACTTGGTGACTGGCATGAAGATCGGCATCCGCCACGCGCTGTAGGTCACCTTCTGCGAATTCGTGTAACTGAGCAGCCCGCTGGCGAATCCACCGTAGCTGTTGGACTTCAGCCTCGGCAGCGGGTCCTTGAGCAGGTACTGGTCGAAGGACTGGATCCGCGGGTTCTTGTAGGAGATGTACTCGGCCCAGTTCAAATAGGTAGCCGCGGTGGCCTGCGGAAGGTACTGGGCGATGGAGATCGGGTCATGCCTGAGCTTCGGCGGGCTGGTGATGTATCCGTATTCGGTGCTCCAGATCGAGAAGCGCTTGGACGAGTGGTACACGCGATTGACCTTGTCCAGGGCCCGGGTGAGGTTGCCGGTCTGCGCCAGCGCCGCGTAGTCGGGGTCCGGGTGCGCCTCCACGTTGGGCGGGTACCAGCGTGAGTAGGGGTGGATCGAGACGCCCGAGGCCTGGAACAGTGCCGGGTTCCGGGAGCGGAACTTGGCCGAGCCCGCGGCGTTGGTCGGGCAGCCCCGGAGCGAGGCTGCGCTTCCGCGGAACGCCTTGTAGTGAGCGTCCACGCAGTACATGGCCCGCACGAACGTGATCGGCTTCATGCCGGAGAACACGCCCCAGGTCGCCTTGGGTTGTTCGGGGTTGGGCTCGCCCCGCGGAGCCAGTTCGCCGAACAGGATCGTGTCC
>JALYXK010000443.1 GCA_030947145.1 Actinomycetota bacterium | reverse complement strand
GCACCGCCACGTTCTTGGCGCAGCCGGCCAGCTCGACCCCGGTCACGTCGGTGGTGATCGAGACGTCGAGGCCGGCGGTGGCCAGCGCGTCGGCCAGCTGCTGGGCAAAGCCGCGGTCGACCGAGGCCAGCACCACCGAGGCGCTGTGCTCGAGTGCCTCGGCGGCGTGCGAGGGACCCCCGAGGACGCCGATCGCCCGCGCCCGGCAGCGCTCCGCGGCGAAGGCCGAGGGCAGGGTGCCGAGCGGTGGCACGAGTCCCTTGGACAGCACCAGCACGCCGGCGCGCCGCGGAATCCGCTCGGCGTGGGCGGCGAGCACGCTGGGCAGTGCCCGCGCGGGCACGGCGAGGCAGATGAGGTCGTGACCGCCGAGCTCGAGCTGAGAGGCGCGCATCACCCGGATCGCGTCCGGAAGCTCCACCCCGGGCAGGTATGCACCGTTCTCGCGCGACTCGGTCAGGGCCGCCGCCTGTTCGCCCGTGCGGCAGCCGAGGTCCACCTCGAAGCCGGCCCGGGCGAGACACACCGCGAGGCTGGTGCCCCAACTGCCGGCGCCGACGATCGCGGCGCGGCGGATCGGCGGGAGCCCGCCGAGCCACTCCCACTGCAGCATCACGCACGGCCAGATCCGCGAGGCGACGGCCCCGGCCAGCGCCGGCGAGGGGTCCGTCACCTGGGGAAAGCGAAGCGCACGCCCGGCCCGGATCCGCACCTTGTGGGGGCGGATTCGCCAGCCGCGGCGGATTGCTTCGGTGCCGATCAGCGCCAGCGGCACCACCGGTGCGCCGGTCTCCAGGGCCAGTCGGCCCACGCCACGCTTGGGTGTGCCCAGAGCACCCGGTCGCACTCGGGTGCCCTCGGGGAAGATCAGGACGATGTCGCCGCGGGCCAAGATCGTGCGCGCGGTGTCGAGCATGTCGCCGTCCGCCGCGCCGCGGTCCACCGGGAAGGCGCCTAACGAGTTGAGGATCCAGGCCTGCCAGCGGCGGGCGAACAGCTCCTTCTTGGCCACGTAGTACATCGGCCGGCGAACCATCGTCGAGATCACGAACGGATCGAGGAAGCTGCGGTGGTTGGCGGCGATGATCACCGGGCCCTCGGCCGGGATGTGCTCGCGGCCGATCCGGCTCATCCGGAAGTAGATGTGGAAGAACGGCTGGCACACCGCGCGGACCAGCCAGTAGACCACCGGGTTTCGCCCCGCCTCGCGGGCGCGCCTGTGCAGCGCCGAGTGTTCCATTGCACATTGGCGTACCCGTTCCGGGCGAGAGCGTTACAGTTGCTCATCTTGAGTTCGGGAATCGACCGTACGCGCACGCTGAGGGGAGCCGTCTGTGGGGCGCTCGCAGCCGCGGTCTGGGCGCTCCAGCAGCCGGTCGACAAGCTCGCGTTCGGCAGTCGCTACGACGACGTCGAATTGCTCGGAAAAGCCGTCACGCGCGACGATGGTTGGTATCCGATCGGCCTCGCGCTCCACATGGGCAACGGCGCCCTGTTCGGAGCGGCCTACGCCCAGCTCGCGCCGGCCCTACCGGTGCCCCCCGCCGTGCGCGGGCCGGCCGTCGCGCTGGCCGAGCACGTCGGCCTATGGCCGCTGGGTGCGGTGACCGACCGCCTGCACCCGGCGCGGAACGAGCTGCCCAAGCTCTCCGGCAACCGGCGGGCGTTCGCTCAGGCGACCTGGCGTCACCTGCTGTTCGGGATCGTGCTGGGCGAGCTCGAACGCCGGATCAACGCCGAGCCCGAGACGGCACCGCCCGAGCCCGAGGCCGATTTCTCGAGCAACGGGCACGGCCGGATCGAGCACGCGGTGACCGTCACCGGCACCGGTTCGTCCGAGCTTTGACCCCCTGAGACCGACGGCTTCGTGCGCGTCCTGATCACCGGTGCCTCCGGTCTCACCGGCGGGCACCTCGCCCGCGCCTGCGTCCAGGCGGGCGACGAGGTGATCGGCATCTCGCGCAGCGGGACGATCACCGACGGCGCGGGCGAGGGGCGCCAGCTCGAGCTGAAGGACGCTCCGGCCGTGCGCGAGCTGCTGGCCGAGGTTCAGCCCGACGTCGTCTACCACCTGGCCGCGCTCAGTTCGGTCGGGCGCTCCTGGGAGGAACCGGCCGGCACGATGCGGGACAACGTCAGCACCGCCGTCAACCTGCTCGAGGCGCTGCGTTGCGAGGCGCCCCGGGCCCGGACCGTATGGGCCAGCACCTGCGAGGTCTACGGCCCGGCCACGCAGCTGCCGATCGAGGAGACCGCGCCGCTGCGGCCCGCCAATCCGTACGCCGTCTCGAAGGTGGCCGGTGACCTGCTGGCCAAGGTTTACGCCGACGCCCACGACCTGCCGATCGTGCGCGCCCGTCCGTTCAATCACGCCGGGCCCGGACAGCGACCGATCTTCATCCTCTCCTCGCTCGCCCAGCAGGCGGCCCGCGCGCGGCTCGCCGGGGCGCGGCGGATCGAGATCGTCACCGGCAATCCCGACACCCGCCGGGATTTCACCGACGTGCGGGATGTCGCCCGGGCCTACCGACTGCTCGCCGAGCTTCCCGACTCCGGCGGCGTCTACAACATCTGCTCCGGACGTTCGGTCTCCGCCGCCGACCAGGTCGCGCTGCTCGCCGAGATCATCGCCCCGATCGAGGTGCAGCACACCGTCGACCCGGCCCGGGTACGCGCCAGCGAGGTGGTGGACCTGCGCGGTTCGGCCGAGCGGCTCCACCGGGCCACCGGCTGGCAGCCCGAGATTCCTCTGCGCCAGACGATGCTCGACACCGTGGAATGGTGGGAGCACGAGCTGAGCTCCGAGCAACTGCGAAACTGAAGGCCCGCGCCCGCCTAGCTCAATTGGCAGAGCACTTCATTTGTAATGAAGGGGTTTCCGGTTCGAGTCCGGAGGCGGGCTTGGCTGGCGAATGTCTACCGGCCGGTTGGGCGGACGATCGAAATCACGCGAAGAGGGAGGCCGGCGCCGGCACCAAGCGGCGCTTGCAAACCAGACCGGACGTCGCTCGTCAGCTAACGGATCGGACCCGGCGGTGACGTCCGGGATGGTTGCAGCGTCGCCCGCCGAGCCATCTGACTGAACGTACGTCAAGCTCTTCGCTTCGGCACCACCAAGGTCATCGCCCGCGGTTGCGCAATTGGCGGAGGTTGTCGCCCAAACGAGCGCTTTGTGAGAATGTGAT
>JALYXK010000439.1 GCA_030947145.1 Actinomycetota bacterium | reverse complement strand
CTCGTCGACGGCGGCGTACTGACCGGCCAGACCGATCTTGTGGCGCAGCGCGGCGGCGTCGCGCACGACATCGAGGCCGACGACGCTAGCCGTTCCCGCATCGGGCTCGAGCAGCGTGGTCAGGATCCGCACGACCGTGGTCTTGCCCGCCCCGTTGGGCCCGAGCAGGCCGAGCACGCTACCGCGCGCGGCGTCGAGATCGACCCCGGCCAGGGCCTGGACGTGGCCGTATGACTTGGTTAGGCCCCGGACTCGAATCGCCGCATCGGGGTCCGCGGCGGGCGCCTGCCCGGCCGCTGATGTCCGTAGCCCTGGCTCCACGCTTCCCACAGTACGCAATCTTCTGACGGATCTCAGCCCGGGCACGCCCCGGAAACAGGCTCGTCACAGATGCGGGGAGAGCTCGTCCGCCGACCCAGCGCCCAACCACTCCGCAGAGAAGTAGGATGACCCGCCAGTGAGCAAGCTGGAGGGGTGTCTCTCGGAGGTAGCGGCGACGGAGCGCGGCTGAGCATGGCCCCCAGCCCCGACAATCCGCCGTCGGTCGCCGATGTAGTTGGGCGGACGATCGCCGCCCAGGGCGTCAAGGACGCGTTCGGGATCCTGGGCAGCGGCAACCTGGTCCTGACCAACGCGCTATGCGCAGGGGGCGCGCGATTCCATCACGCGCGACACGAGGGCGGCGCGATCTGCATGGCCGACGGCTACGCCCGGGTCACAGGCCGGGTTGGGATCTGCAGCGTGCACCAGGGTCCGGGGCTGACCAACACCATGACCGGCCTGACCGAGGCGGCCAAGAGCCGCACGCCGATCGTCGTGCTGGCCGGGGATACGCCGGCGGCCGCGCTGACCTCGAACTTCCGGATCGAC
Source organism: Actinomycetota bacterium (assembly GCA_030947145.1). Taxonomy (GTDB): domain Bacteria; phylum Actinomycetota; class Thermoleophilia; order Solirubrobacterales; family Solirubrobacteraceae; genus Palsa-465. Next base: position 4,627 of record JALYXK010000439.1, on the reverse strand, counting down.
CAGCACGACCTGGTCGAGTCGGTCGGGGCGATCGCCGACCGCGTCCACGGCCCGCGGACCGCCGCCGACGACGCGCTGCGGGCCTACGAGCGCGCGCAGATCGAGCGTCGCCCGGTGGTGTTGATGCTGCCGATCGACCTCCAGCCCCAGCCCGCCCACCAGCGCGAGCCGGCCCACCGCAGGCTCCCGCCGCTCGCACCCCCCGAGCCGAATGTGAACGCCGTCAAGGCAGTGGTCGACCTGCTGGCCGGCGCGCAGCGGCCCGCGATCATCGCCGGGCGCGGGGCGGTGCTGGCCGGCGCCGGCGTCGACGCGGCCCGGGAGCTCGAGCGACTGGGCGCGATCATCGGCGCTGTGCTGGTCACCTCGGCCCCGGCCAACGGCCTGTTCGCCGGTCTCCCCTACGCGCTCGGCATCAGCGGCGGCTTCGCCGCGCCGTTCGCGGCCGAGCTACTGCCGCAGGCCGACGTCGTGCTGGTGTTCGGCGCCTCGGTCAACCACTGGACGACCAAGCACGGCGCGCTGATCGGCCCGGCCGCCAACGTCGTGCAGATCGATCTCGACCCCGGGGCGATCGGGCGCCACCGTCCCGTCGACCTGGCGGTGATCGGCGATGCCCGGGCGGCCGCGACCGCGCTGGCCGACGAGCTGATCCGGCGCGGTCATGTCAACCTGGGCTTCAGGACGCCGGAGATCGAGCGCCAGATCGCCGCCCGCCGCTGGCCCCACGTTCCCTATGAGGACGCCGGGACGGAGGCGTGGATCGATCCCCGCACGCTCAGCATCACGCTCGACCTGCTGCTGCCCAAGGACCGCTCGGTGGCCGTCGACTCGGGCCACTTCCTCGGCTATCCGTCGATGTATCTCGAAGTGCCCGACGCGCGCAGCTGGGTCTTCCCCAATGGCTTTCAGGCGGTCGGGCTCGGCCTGGGCAACGCGATCGGCGCCGCGATCGCCCACCCGGACCGCACCACCGTCGCGGCGATCGGCGACGGCGGCGCGTTCATGGCGCTGGCCGAGATCGAGACGGCGGCCCGTTTGGGCCTGGGCAACCTGGTCGTGGTGATCTACGACGACGCGGCCTACGGCGCCGAGGTCCACCACTTCGAGCCGATGGGCCACGACGTCTCGCGGGTGCGCTTCCCGGAGACCGATCTCGCGGCGATCGCCGGCGCGGCCGGGTGCAACGCGGCGACCGTCCGCAACCCCGAGGACCTGCGGATCGTCACCGAGTGGCTGGCTGAGCAGGACGGCCGGCCACTGGTCCTCGACGCCAAGGTCAACCCGAGGATCTGCGCGGAATGGCTCGAGGAGGCCTTCCGCGCCGGCTGACCCGAGCCTCCTCCCCCGAGCCCCGCCCGACCTACGAAACGCCACGCAAGGAGCCACCCGCATGTCCAGCATCGACACCAGCCAGGCCGTCGCCGTCCTGCTGGCCGGTCTCGCCGCCGGCTCGATCGAGATCGTCGACCTGACCCAGCCGCTGAGTGAGACCACGCCGCTGATCCAGCTGCCGCCGCCATTCGCCAACACCCCGCCGCTGTCACGGAAGAAGATCAGCCACTACGACGACGACGGACCGGCCTGGGCCTGGTACACCCTCGAGCTCGGCGAGCACACCGGCACCCACCTGGACGCCCCGATCCACTGGATCACCGGCCAGGACGGCCAAGACGTGGCCTCGATCGAATCCACCAAGCTGATCGGCCCGGCCTGCGTGATCGATAGGACGGCGGAGACCGAGGCCGACCACGGCTACCTGCTCACGGTGGCCGATCTCGAGGCCTGGGAGGCCGAGAACGGCGGGATCCCTGACGGCGCCTGGGTGCTGCTGCGGACCGGCTGGGGTTCGCGAGCCCAGGACCAGACCGCGTTCCTCAACGTCGGCGAGCAGGGGCCCGAGACGCCGGGCCCCGACGTCGAGGCCGCGCAGTGGCTGGCCGGCGAGCGCGGGATCTCCGGCTTCGGGGTGGAGACGGTGGGCATCGACGCCGGCTCGGCCGGCGGGATGGATCCCCCGTTCCCGGTGCACAACTTCCTGCTCGGCGCGGGCCGGCTCGGCTTGACGCAGCTGGCCAACCTCGAGCGGCTGCCGATCACCGGCGCGCTGATCGTGGTCTCGCCGCTGAAGCTGGTCGGCGGCACCGGCAGCCCCAGCCGCGTCTTCGCGTTCGTACCGAAGGGCTAGCCCGCCCGCGCGGCCGCGCCGCTCCCGGCCACCGACTCGAAGTAGCGCTGCGAGGGCCGGGCCAGCCCGCCGAAGACGGCGTGGAAGGTCTTGACCGCGCGGCCCCGCGGCGCGGACAGCGGCGCCAGGGCCTCGGGCAGCTCGGGATCCAGCGGCGGGAACCCGCGGAACAGATGGACCAGCCGCGTGCGGACCAGAAACGCGTCCGCGTCGTCCAATCCCGTCCGCCCGGCCCGGGTGGCAAAGCGGGCGAACTCCGTGTCGAAAGCGCGATAGCGATCGATCAGCCCGGTCAGGTCCCAGGCGCGGCCGACCAGCGCGGCCAGCCCGCTGCCGTCCCCCACCCGGGCTAGAAAGACGGTGGTGAAGGCCGCGACCCCCAGGTCGGCCACCAGCTGGGAGACCTCGGCCTGGTGGTCGTGGGGCGAGACCCAGACGCTGTCCTGCACCGAGCCGAAGCCGAGAAAGCGCAGCCGCCGGGCCAGCCGCGAGCGCTCGAGCCGGCGGTCCTCGGGAATCTGGTGCCACAGCGCGGTCCAGGTGCCCCCGTCATCCCGCGGCTCCCCGAGCGTGAAGATCCGGCCGTCGCCCTCGGCCAGCAGCCGGTCGGCCCGCTCGGTGATCCGGTAGTGGACCAGGCGCCCGGAGCGCACGCGCTCCAGCAGGCCGCGGTTGACCAGCCGGGTGCAGGAGACCCGGGCCGCGCCCTCGGAGAACCCCAGCTCCCCGAGCAGGGTGACCAGCCCCCCCGACCACACCGTGTCGGCACCGCACGGGCGCACGTAGGTCCCGAGCAGCGTGATCACCAGGTCTTGTGGGGCCGGCGGCTCACTGGCCGACAGCGCCCCGGGCGTGCTCATGACCGTGGCTCGGCCACCAGCGGCAGGGCCGGCGGATCGAAGCTCCGCTCGAGCTCCTTGCGCACCCCGTCGGCCCGCCCGGCCGGGGGCTTGCGCGATCCCGGCTGGTACTGCGGCACCCAGGCCACGCCGTCGTAGTCCTGCTCGGCGGCGGCGTGCAGGGTCCAATGCGGGTTGTAGAGGTGCGGACGGGCCAGCGCGCACATGTCGGCCCAGCCGGCCAGGACGATCGTGTTGACGTCGTCGTAGCTGGAGATCGCCCCGACGGCGATCGTCGGGATCCCCGCCTCGTTGCGGACCCGGTCGGCGAACGGGGTCTGGAAGCTGCGCCCGAACGCCGGCTTCTCCATCGGCGAGACCTGCCCCGAGGACACGTCGACGATGTCGCACCCGTGCGCCAGCAGCATCCCGGCGAAGGCCACCGCCTGATCGTCGTCAAAGCCCCCAGGCACCCAGTCGGTGGCCGAAATCCGCACGCTCATCGGCTTCTCGGCCGGCCACACCGACCGGCAGGCGTCGAACACCTGCAGCGGGAAGCGGGCCCGCGCCTCGAGCGAGCCGCCGTAGGCGTCGGTGCGCAGGTTGGCCAGCGGCGAGAGGAAGGACGAGAGCAGGTAACCGTGGGCGCAGTGCAGCTCGAGCAGATCGAAGCCGGCGGCGGCCGCCGCGGAGGTCGCCCACACGAACTGTGCCAGCACCGCGTCCATGTCGGCCCGGTCCATCTCCCGGGGGACCTGGTTGCCCGGCCCGTACGGAGTCGGCGAGGGGCCGAGCACCTCCCAGTTGCCGTCGGTCAGTGGCTCGTCCATCCCCTCCCACATCAGCTTGGTCGAGCCCTTGCGGCCCGAGTGCCCGACCTGCGCGCCGATCGCGCAGCCCCCGTGGTCGTGGGCGAAGGCCACGATCCGCCGCCAGGCCTCGACGTGCTCGTCGCGGTAGAGGCCCGCGCACCCCGGGGTGATCCGCCCGATGTCCGACACGCAGATCATCTCGCTCATCACCAACGCGGCGCCGCCCAGCGAGCGGGCGCCGAGGTGCACGAGGTGGAAGTCGCCGGGCGTGCCGTCCACCGCCGAGTACATGTCCATCGGGGAGACGAGCACCCGGTTGGGCAGCTCGAGCGAGCGCAGCTTCAGCGGCATGAACATCGGCGGCCGTGGGGGGACGTGGTGTGCGCGGGCGAAGTCGGCGTCGATCTCGGCCACGAACGAGGGGTCGCGCACGCGCAGGTTCTCGTAGGTGACCCGGCGGCTGCGGGTCAGCAGGTTGAACGCGAACTGCAGCCGCGGCTGGCCGGCGTAGCGGCCGATCCCCTCGAACCACTCGAGTGAGCCCTGCGCCGCGCGCTGGGTGCTCAGCACCGCCGGGCGACGCTCGGCCTCGTAGGCCGCGGTGGCGCCGGGCACGTCCTCGCCGCACGTGCGAAACGCCCAGGCCAGCGCGACTGCGTCCTCCATCGCCAGCTTGGTCCCCGAGCCGATCGAGAAGTGGGCGGTGTGCGCGGCGTCGCCCAGCAGGACGATGTTCTCGGTGCACCAGCGGCGGTTGCGCACCGTCAGGAAGTTGATCCACTTGGAGT
>JALYXK010000411.1 GCA_030947145.1 Actinomycetota bacterium | reverse complement strand
GCGTCTACCTGATCGAGAACGACCAGCGGGATGCGTTCCTGGAACTGGTGGACGCGCTGCACGACGAACACGCGGCGGAGGGCCTCGAGCTCCAGCCCTCGGGGCCCTGGCCGGCCTACAACTTCGTTCCCGGCACGATCGGGGCGGCGTGGTGAATCGGACACTGGTCCCCGCTCCCGCCACCAACATCGCGCTGATCGACCTGCTCGACCGGCTCCTGGAGGGCGGCATCGTGATTCAGGGCAACGTGACCCTGGCCGCGGCGGAGATCGACCTGGTCAAGCTCGACCTGCGAATCCTGATCGGCGCGATCGACAAGGTGACCGGTCGATGAGCGTCCTGCTGTATGCCGTCGTCGACGCGGCCTCACCACCGGGGAGCGGCGACGGCCTCGGGCAACATCCGCTCCGTGACGTCACGCACGCGAACCTCCGGGCCATCGTCAGCGATCACGACGGGAGCCTGCGGGCCGACGAGCCGACCCTGCTGGCCTACGGAAACGTCGTCGATCGGCTGATGCGCGGCGGCGCCTTGCTGCCCGCGCGGTTCGGCACCACGGCGGCCACCGACGAGGAGATCCAGGCCATGCTGTTCGAGCGTCGGGCCGAATTCACCGAGAGCCTGGATCGCGTCCGCGGCGCGGTCGAATTCGCCGTCCGGGCAGACGCCGCCAGCGCCCCCGCGCCCGGTGGGACCCTCGCCCCCGGCGCCCAATTCCCCGCCGCGCCAGAGACAGCCCAAGACGATGCCGAGCAACCCGGCACCGCCTATCTGCGCCGGCGCCTGGCGCAGGAGCAGCACACGCGCGAGCTCTCGCGCCGGGTGGCCACGGCGGCCGGCGAGATGATCCGGGCCAGCATCCACCGGCCCCATCAGGCGGTGGCCTACCTGGTCGAGCAGACCCACGCGGACGAGTTCGCCCGGCGCACCCGCGCCCTCGGGCTGACGGTCACCGGTCCCTGGCCCCCGTACAGCTTCGCGCGGCCGACTCGATGAGCGCACGGGTCACCACCGATCCGGAGCAGCTCGAGAAGGGCCTGGCCCACCTCGTGCTGACCGTGATCGAACTGCTGCGCCAGCTGATGGAGCGCCAGGCGCTGCACCGGATCGAGGGCGGAAGCCTGAGCGCGGAGGAGATCGAGCGGCTCGGGCGGACGTTCATGGCCCTGGCCGACCGGATGGAGGAGCTGAAGACTGCCTTCGGACTCGAGGGCGAGGAGCTGAACATGAACCTGGGGCCCCTCGGGGACCTGTTGTGAGAAAGGAGTAGGGCATGGCGCCGTCAACATCACAGGAACGCCTCTACGAACTGCTGATGGAGCGGGTGAGCACCGATCGCTACCCGAGCCATCAGCTGCTCGATCGGCTCGAGGAGTCGCTGTGGACTTCCGAGCAGGTGATCGGGTACGTCAATATGCTGCTCGAGAAGATCGACGAGGCCTGGTACCCGAGCGGACAGTTGCTCGACCGCGCTCAGCGGATGATGGCGCTGGCCGCCGTGGCCGGGCGGAGGGCGGCCTGATGGGGACCAAGGCGATCCGTAGCGTGGGCAAAGCGGTGACCGATAAGGCGATGGGTCTCGGACCGGGTCCGATCCGGGCGGCGGTGGCCGCCACGATCACCGGTGCTGCCACCGCCGCGCTCACCTACAAGGCGCTGCGCAGCGACGCGCTCGGCGGCTCGGACAAGTAAGCGAGCGCAGAGTCCGAGCTGCTCTGCGGCCGCCGGCTACTGTCCGGCAGCCCGCCGGTACCTGGACACGGCCAAGGGCGCGAACACGGCGAAGATCACCAACGCCCAGACGGCCGACCCCCAGACGTAGTTGCCCGCCGAGGGGTAACCGACCCAGAGGTAGCGCATCGCGTCGACCATGATCGTGAACGGGTTGACCTGGGCGAAGGCCTTCAGCGCCGAGGGGAACGTGTCCACCGGCACGAACGCCGAGGAGACGAAGGTCAACGGGAACACGGCGATGAAGCCGACCGAGTTCGCCGACTCGGGCGAGGACACCAGCAGGCCGACCAGCGCGAACACCCAGGAGAAGGCGTAGCCGAACACGAGCAGCAGCCCGACTCCGGCGATCACGTGCAAGACGGGTGCGTTGAAGGAGAAGCCGATGATCAGCCCGGTGATCAACAGGACGGCGACCGAGAGCGCGTTGGTGACGATGTCGGAGAGCGTGCGACCGGCCAGGACGGCGGGACGGGCCATGGGCAGCGAGCGGAAGCGGTCGATCAGACCCTTGTGGACGTCCTCGTTGAGGCCCAGCGCGGTGACGAAGCCACCGAAGGCGATGTTCTGGACGATGATCCCGGGGATCAGGTAATCGACGTAGCCGTGGTAGTGCGGTGTCCTGATGGCGCCGCCGAAGACGTAGCGGAACAGCAGCACGAACATGATCGGCTGCACGGTGAAGGCCAGCAGCAGGTCGGGCGCGCGGGGCAGGCGGATCAGGTTCCGCTCGGCGATGATCAGCGTGTCGGTGATCAGCCGTCTCATGCCGCCTCGGCCTCCTCTCCCTTGCGCTCCTCGGCCGCGTGGCCGGTGAGCGTGAGGAACACGTCGTCGAGCGTGGGACGGCGCATGACCAGATCGTCGACGCCGACGCCGGCCTCGGTGAGCAGCTGGACGGCCTGGACAATGGTGCCGCTGCGCCGGCGGACGCTGAGCTTGACCAGCCCGTCCTCGATGACCGGCGGATCGTCGGACATCGGTGCCAGCGCCTCGAGCGCGACCTGGGGATCGGAGCCCTCGTCGAGTCGGACCTCGAGGCGCACGCCGCCGACCTGGTCCTTGAGCTCGTCGGAGGTGCCCTCGGCGATCACCTGGCCGTGGTCGATCACGGCGATCTGGTCGGCCAGCCGGTCGGCCTCATCGAGGTACTGCGTGGTCAGCAGCACGGTGGTGCCCTCGCCGACCAGATCCTCGATCACCTCCCACAGGCTGAGCCGGCTGCGGGGGTCGAGACCCGTCGTCGGCTCGTCCAGGAACAGGACCGGCGGCTTGGCCACCAGCGCGGCGGCCAGGTCCAGCCGGCGCCGCATGCCTCCGGAGTAGGTCTTCACCGGCCGCTTCGCCGCCTCGACCAGGTCAAAGCGCTGCAGCAGCTCGCTTCCCCGCGCCTTGGCGGCCCGGCGGTTCTCGCCGTACAGGCGTCCGACCATGGTCAGGTTCTCCAGGCCGGTGAGGTTCTCGTCGACGGCGGCGTACTGACCGGCCAGACCGATCTTGTGGCGCAGCGCGGCGGCGTCGCGCACGACATCGAGGCCGACGACGCTGGCCGTGCCCGCGTCGGGCTCGAGCAGCGTGGTCAGGATCCGTACAACCGTGGTCTTGCCCGCCCCGTTGGGGCCGAGCAGGCCGAGCACGCTGCCGCGCGCGGCGTCGAGGTCGACCCCGGCCAGGGCCTGGACCCGGCCGTAGGACTTGGTCAGGCCGCGAACGCAGATCGCCGCGTCGGGGTCCGCGGCGGGCGAGCGCCCAGCCGCCGATGATGTCCGTAGCCCTGGCTCCACGCTTCCCCACAGTACGCAATTCTCGGACGTGGCTACCGGCCCGCCATAAAACCAAACTCATCACCGCGCCGACAAGTAGGATGATTCCCAGTGAATCAGCCGGAGGGGAGTATTTCGGTCGCCGATGTCGTCGGGCGGACGATTGCCGCGCAGGGCGTCAAGGACGCGTTCGGGATCCTCGGCAGCGGCAACCTGGTCCTCACCAACGCGCTGTGCGCCGGGGGCGCGCGGTTCCATCACGCGCGCCACGAGGGCGGCGCGATCTGCATGGCCGACGGCTACGCCCGGGTCACCGGCGGGGTGGGGATCTGCAGCGTGCACCAGGGCCCGGGGCTGACCAACACGATCACCGGACTGGCCGAGGCGGCCAAGAGTCGCACGCCGGTCGTCGTGCTGGCCGGGGAGACGCCGGCGGCCGCGCTGACCTCGAACTTCCGGATCGACCAGCACGACCTCGTCGAATCGGTCGGGGCGATCGCCGATCGCGTCCACGGCGTGCGGACCGCCGCCGACGACGCGATGCGGGCCTATCAGCGCGCGCAGGTCGAGCGCCGCCCGGTGGTGCTGATGGTTCCGATCGACCTCCAGCCCCAGCCCGCCCACCAGCTCGAGCCGGCCCACCGCAGGCTCCCGCCGCTCCCACCCCCCGACCCGAATGCGAACGCCGTCAAGGCAGTCGTCGACTTGCTGGCCGGCGCACAGCGGCCCGCGATCATCGCCGGGCGCGGGGCGGTGCTGGCCGG
>JALYXK010000360.1 GCA_030947145.1 Actinomycetota bacterium | reverse complement strand
TCCATCGCCAGCTTGGTCCCCGAGCCGATCGAGAAGTGGGCGGTGTGCGCGGCGTCGCCCAGCAGGACGATGTTCTCGGTGCACCAGCGGCGGTTGCGCACCGTCAGGAAGTTGATCCACTTGGAGTTGTTGGCGATTAGGCGGTGCCCGTCGAGCGCGTCGGCGAACAGGCGCCGGCAGAACTCCACCCCGGAGTGGTCGCTCTGCCCCGGGGCCAGTGACCCCCCCGAATCGAGGCCGGCGCGCCGCCAGACGTCCTCGTGGGTCTCGACGATGAACGTGCTCATCTCTCCGTCGTAGGGGTATCCGTGGGCCTGGAACACCCCGTGCGACGTCTCGGCGATGAAGAACTTGAACGCATCGAATACCAGGTCGGTGCCCAGCCACATGTAACGGCAGCGGCGCGGCTCGAGCGTGGGCAGGAAATCGCGCTTGCGCGCCGCCCGCACCGCGCTGGAGGCCCCGTCGGCGCCGACGATCAGGTCGGCCCACTCGAGCTCGGCCAACCCCGGCGCCTCGCACTCGAAGCGCAAGTCGGCGCCGAGATCCAGAGCCCGCTGCTGCAGCACGCCGAGCAGCTCGCGCCGGCCCAGGGCCGAGAATCCGTGTCCACCCGAGCGCGTCACCTCCCCCCGGCGATGGATGTCGATGTCGCTCCAGCGCGCGAACCGCTCGACGATCGCGGCGTAGCTCTCCGGGTCGGCGTGCTCGAACACGGTCAGCGTCTCGTCGGAGAACACCACGCCGAACCCGAAGGCGTCGGTGGCCGCGTTGCGCTCGAACACGGTGATCTCGCAGTCGGGCCTGACCTTGCGCATCAGGATCGAGAAGTAGAGCCCTCCGGGTCCGCCTCCGACTACCGCGATCCGCATGGCACCGATCCCCTACACGCCGAGGTCGCTGAGGTGCTCGTAGCGCAGCGCGAGCCCGTTGACGGCGTTGTGCATCAGCGCCAGTGCCGCCCGCACGTTGCCCGCGGCGTTGGGCGGAAGATCCTCGGCGCACAGCGCCTTGAGCTCCTCGTAGACGGCGAGCAGCCGCTCCTCGGAGGCGCTCATCTCGTTGCCCAGCAGGTCACAGGTCATCGCGGAGTCCCCGCCCCGACCGGCGCCTCGCGCATATCGATCGTCCGCTTGGCCTTCAGCTCGAACCGGGGCAGCTCCCCCGCCCCGGCCCGCTCGACGCGGAAGTTCAGTCCCTCGTGCGCGTCGGCCAGCCGGCCGTGCAGCGCGTCGGACAGCGAGCTCCAGTCCGAGCGCCAGTCGGGCTTCATCTCCACCCGCAGGGTGATCTCGTCGCGCACGCCCTCACGGGTGATCAAGGTCTGAAACTCGTCGACCCCGGAGAACTCGCGGACGATCGCCTCGATCGCCCGCGGATAGACGTTGGTGCCGCGGATGATCTTCATGTCGTCGACGCGTCCCAGGATCCCGCCCTCGTAGATGTCGAAGCCCCGCCCGCAGGCGCAGTTCGAGGCCGGGACGCGGCAGACCAGGTCGCCGGTGCGGTAGCGCAGCAGCGGGATCGAGCCGCGCCCGAACGAGGTCACCACCCGCTCTCCGCGCGAGCCGTAGGCCACCGGCTCCAGAGAGACCGGATCCAGCACCTCCTCGATCACGTGGTCCTCGATGATGTGCGTCCCGCCGGGCTGGTGCGCGCACTCGAAGACCATGATCGTGCCGATCTCGGTCATGCCCGCGGTGTCGAACGCCTGCGCGCCCCACTGCTCCTCGATCAGCGCCTTGGTCTGGGGGATCGAGCCGGCGGGCTCGCCGGAGAGGATCACCCGCGACACCGCGGAGGACGGTAGGTCAACGCCCAAAGTGGAAGCCTCCTGAGCGAGCCGCAGCGCGTACGTCGGGGTCGAGGCGACCACCGTCGCCCCGAAGTCGACGATCTGGCGCACGCGGGCCTCGGTGCTCTGGGCGCCGCCGGGCACGTTCAGCACCCCGACCTTCTCCATCGCGTAGTGCAGTCCCCAGAAGCCGATGAACGACCCGTACCCGAAGGCGATGTAGGCCGTGTCGGCGGGCCGCACGCCGCAGCCCCAGATCGCGTAGCCCCACATCTCCGCGATCCAGGCCCAGTCCTTGCGCGAGTCCAGCGCCCGCAGCGGCCCGCGGCCGGTGGTCCCCGAGGTGGTGTGGACGCGGATCGCCCCGGCGCCGTCGATGGCCGGGATCTCCCCGTACGGCGGGAACGACGCCTGCGAGATCATCCACTCGTCGCGGGTCAGCATCGGCAGGCGCTGGAGGTCCTCCAGCGTCCGCAGCGAGGCCGGATCGAAGCCGGACTCCGAGAACCGCCGGCGGTACCAGGGACTCCGCGTGGCGGCCCATTCGCACTGGACGCGCAGCTTGGCCAGCTGGAGCGCCGCTAGCCGCTCGCGGGCGAGCGTCTCGGTCTTCGGGTTCCAGTACGGGCTGTCCGTGGCCAGTTTCCTCCTGTCCGGCAGGATATCCAACATTGCTCCGGAGTTCTATGTCGAGTATCGTCGCGACGCCATGACTCCGTTCCGTGCCTCGGCTCCGCTGACGCAGGACTGGCAGCACTTCGACTTCGCGGTGGACGACGGCGTGGCCACCGTCACGCTGAACCGCCCGG
>JALYXK010000337.1 GCA_030947145.1 Actinomycetota bacterium | reverse complement strand
GGGGCGACGATCGACTGTGGCTGGATCGGGAAGACGAAGCCCTGGCCGACGTTCAGCGAGTTGAGCTCCTGGGCGATCTTCAGCTCCCGCTTGACCTCGGCCAGCGAGACGGCGTGCGCGTTGGGATCGCCGACGGGCACGGGCACCGATCCAGACGCCGCCTGGCCGACCTGGCCGACGGTCGGGTTGATGGCCTGCGGATGGGCGTGCAGCGCGGGGATGCCCGGGACCGTCACGCCGCTCGCCCCGGTCGAGACGTTGCCGGTGCTCGAGCCGCAGCCCGAGACACACAGGACCGCGGGAAGGATCAGCGCGAAGCGCGCTCGCATCGACATGCGCACAGAATGACAGCCGCCGGGAACCCTGAGACCCACCGGGACGAGCCGTCAGTCGCGGGGGAGCCTGTCCGCGAAGGCCTTCAGCTTGTCCGGGTTGCGCAACGGCCGCCCGTGGCCGAAGCAGGCCAGCGCCGGCTCGAGCGCAGCCAGCCGCCGCATCGATTCACGGTTGCCGGCCGGGTCCGGGGTGAAGCAGCGCTTGGGCTGGTGCAGGCCCGGCAGCCCGGTGATGGTGTCGATATTCGTGAACACGTCGCCGCAGATCAGCGTGCGATCGGGCTCCCGCCACAGGGAGATGTGGCCGGCGGAATGCCCGGGGGTGTCGAGGACCTGAAAGCCGGCGACCTGGTCGCCCTCGCGCAGGCGCCGGGCGACCGGGTGGGGCGGCCCCGGGAACGCCATCCCGATCAGCGAGTTGATCGGGTGCGACGGCATCCGAGACCGGATCCTCCCGTCCTCCATCGCCTCGGCGTCGAGCTCGCCGCACCACAGCGGAACCCGGAGCGCCTCGCAGACCTCGTGGCTCGAGCCCTGATGGTCGGCATGGGCGTGGGTGACGACGTGGGTGGCCAGCGTCCGGCCGTTCAGCTGCCGCAGGATCCGCTTGGCGGCATGGCGCGACCCGGCGTCGACGAGCACGTCTCCGATCAGGTAGACGTTGATCGCGTACGGCGGGAAGCCGGCAAGAATGAATAGATCGTCGGTCAGCTGCCGCACGAAGGGGCGAGCCTATCTCAATCCCTCCGGGCGAGAATCAGGGCACGGAGCGCTCAGGTGCGCGCCGAGCGCAGACGCATCGCGCTGCGAGTGGCCCAGTCGGCGTTGCCGAAGCGCTCGGTCATCGCCGCCGCGCTGCGCTCGTGGTCATAGGCGACACGCCGGTGTTCGAGCGAGCCGTCCTCGCGAATCAGCGCGTAGGCGGCGCGATGGTCGCCGTCGAACGGCATCCCGACGCTGCCGGGATTGATCAGCTCGATCCCGTCCGGACGGGCGCGCCGGAACTGCAGGTGCGTGTGCCCGAACACGATTCGTCGCTCGCTGGCCCCGGCCAGCAGCTCGTCGTCGTCGGCGGGATCGGGCAGGAACGAGCGGAGATCCGAGAGCGGCGAGGCGTGGCAGTAGCGCGTCCCGGCGATCACGGTCTGTTCCGGGAGAGCGCCGAGCGCTTCCGCCAGGGCGTCTCCGAGCTTGGCCCGACACGCAGCGATCGCCGCCTGGACGAGCTCGTCACCGGGTGCGTCGCCGGGAAAGGCGCTCCAGCGATCGACGTTACCCCGGATCCAGGTCGCGTCCGGGAGGGCTCTCAGCGCCGCCACGCTCTCGGCCGGCCAGGGGCCGAACAGCGCATAGTCGCCGCCAAGCAGGAACCGGTCGGCCCCCACTTCTCGCGCATCCTCGAGCACCGCCTCGAGCGCCGGGTGGTTGCCGTGTACGTCGTACAGGAGCGCCAGCGTGGCCATCAGCACAGGTAATAGCATCAATGGAGTGGAGATTGCCGGGAGCTCGCTCAGACTCCGTTATGCGGCCCCCGCCGACGCGCCGGCGCTGCTCGAGCTCGGCTCCGACTCCGAGGTGACGCGCTTCTTCTCCTGGGGACCGTACCGCTCGATCGACGAGCCCGCCGCCTACATCGAGGCGCTGGCCGGCGAGCGCGAGCGCGGCGAGCGGCTGGACTTCCTGATCGTGGACCCCGCCCGGGGCCCGATCGGCGTGATCGGTCTCTCCGAGCTGGCCCGCCGCGATCGCCGCGCCGTCGTCGGCACCTGGCTCGGCCGCGCGCACTGGGGAACGGGGGCCAATCGGCGCAGCAAGGCGATGATCGCCCGCCTGGCCTTCGGCGTGCTCGGCCTCGAGCGGCTCGGCGCCTACGCCGATCGCGACAACCCGCGCTCGCAGGCGGCGCTCGCCGCGATCGGCTTCCAGCGCGAGGGCCTGCTGCGGCACTGGCACCGCCACGGGGAGCAGGTCCACGACGTGGTGGTGTACTCGTGGCTGAGAGCCGAATGGGAGCGCTCCTGGTTGGCGGACGAAGCGGTCACCGTAATCGGCGAGCCGCCGCCCGCCTTCGTGCTCAGCTACTCCGCTGCTCCCAGCTGAACCCGCGCACGGCCAGCGCCACACCGAGCACCGCCCAGGCGGCGATCACCCCGAGCGAGCTGATGTTGGTGGCGATCGAAGTGCCCTTCACCATCGCGCCGGAGAGACCGTCGATCACGTGCTTGAGCGGAAGCGCCTGGGCGATTCCCTTGATGAACCCGGGGGCGCGGGCCGCGTCGTAGAACACGCCGGACACGAAGATCACCGGCAGGAAGACGGCGTTGACGTAGGCCGGGGCCGAGTCGAAGTTCGGAATCGCGTGGGAGAGCGCGACCCCGAGCGAGGCGAAGCAGACCACGCCGGCGGCGACGAACAGGATCAGCTCGGGCCAGTCGCGCGGCCAGCCCGTCCCGAAGAACACCCGCCCGCAGACGGTGATGATGGCGATCTGCAACGCCGTGTTGGTCACCGCATTGGCGGCGATCCCCAGCAGATAGGAGATGCCCGGCATCGGCGTACCGCGGATTCGCTTGAGCACGCCCTGCTCGCGCAGGAAGGTCATGTTGAAGGCCAGCGCCGTGAAGGTGGTCGACATCACGCTCATCCCGGCGATCCCGGGCACGATCACGTTGAGGTCGTGCTGGTTGCCGTGCAGGATCGCCCCGAAGAAGGCCAGGAACAGCAGCGGAAGCAGGAAATTGAAGAATGCCGCGCTCGGATTGCGCCAGAACAGCCGGCGCTCGAGGCGGTACTGGCGCCAGGCCATCGCGGCGATTTCAGCCATCTCTCGACCCTACTTCGCGCCGTCGGCGCCCGCGCCGCCGGTTGCCTGATTCCGGCTCGGCCGCGCCCGCCGGCTGTCGATCGGCGTCGCCCTCGCCGGCGGTGAGCTCGAGGTAGACGTCCTCGAGCGTCGGGCGCGTGACCGTCAGGCCCTGGAGGCGTTCACCCCGGGCCAGCGCGGCGCCCGTGAGCTGGTGCAGGAGCGTCGTCGGGTCCTCGGTCTGCTGCTCTACGAGCTGGCCGCCGGCCTCCCGGTAGGCCACCCGGACGGGGGCGCCGCCCGAGCTCTGGCCGAGGTCCTGGGGAGCCCCCTCGATCAGGATCCGGCCGTCTTTGATGATCGCCACCCGGTCGGCCAGGGCCTGCGCCTCGTCGAGATAGTGCGTCGTCAGCAGGACGGTCTTGCCGAGCTCCTTGAGCGAGCGGATCGTGTCCCAGGCGTTGCGTCGGGCCGCCGGGTCAAATCCGGTGGTCGGCTCATCGAGAAAGATCAGCTCGGGATCGCCGACCAGGGCGAGCGCGAGGTCGAGCCGGCGGAGCTGCCCACCCGAGAGCGTGCGCGAGAGGGCGTCCTCCTTGCCCACGAGCCCGGTCAGGCTGATGACCTCGTCGACGTCGCGCGGATGCGGGTACATCGCGGCGAAATGGGCGACCGCCTCACGGACCTTGATGTGCCGGTACAGGCCGGTGCTCTGCAGCACGATCCCCACCCGGGCGCGGAGGGCCCGCGAGCGCTGGCCCGGGTCGAAGCCCAGCACGCTGACCTCGCCGGCCGAGCGCGTCCGGTAGCCCTCGAGGATCTCGACGGTCGTCGTCTTCCCGGCGCCGTTGGGACCGAGCAGTCCGAACACCTCGCCCCGGTGCACCTCGAAGCTGACCCCGCGGACCGCCTGGA
This sequence comes from Actinomycetota bacterium, assembly GCA_030947145.1. GTDB lineage: Bacteria > Actinomycetota > Thermoleophilia > Solirubrobacterales > Solirubrobacteraceae > Palsa-465. Next base: position 1,775 of record JALYXK010000337.1, on the reverse strand, counting down.
AGTCGCCGTAGCTCTTGCGCAGCCCGTCGACGCTGATAGCTGGATCGGACACACGCTGGATGATGGCAGCGCCGGGACCGGGGTAGAGGAAGCTGAACTGACACGACCACGAGCCCGCACGCCGAGCGTCCCGGGCTCATACTGGAGCGCAGCGTGAAAAAGGTCTTCCAGGTCTCCGCGTTCCGGCGGTTGCTGACCGCCTACGCGCTCAACGAACTCGCCTGGTCGGTGGGGTCACTGGCCCTCACCGTGCTGGTCTACCGCCGCACCGGCAGCGCCCTCGGCGCGGCCGCCTACTTCCTGTGCGCCCAGTTCGTGCCGGCGCTGTTCGCGCCGTGGCTGGTGGCCCGGCTCGATCGGCGCCCCGCCCGGGCCATGTTGCCGGCGCTCTACGGCGTCGAGGCCCTGGTATATGTCGCGCTGGCCTGGATGGCCGGGCGCTTCTCGGTGCTTCCGGTGCTCGGGTTGACCCTGCTGGACGGGGCGGTGGCGCTGGCGGCCAGGGCGATCGCGCGGACGGCGACGGTCGACGTGCTGATTCCGGTGGGGCTGCTGCCCGAGGGCAACGCCGCGACCAACGCAGCGTTCTCCGTGTGCTTCATGGCCGCACCGGCGATCGCCGGCGTCGCGGTGGCCACGGCCGGCGCGAGCGCGACGCTGGCCACGGTCGCCGTTCTGTTCGGGCTGATCTGCCCGATGCTGCTGAGCACTCGCGGCCTGCCCGGGCCCTCGCCGGCGCGAGCGGGCGGGTTGTCCGCCGGCCGCCTCCGGTCCGGGATCACCCACCTGCGCGAGCAGCCGGGCGCCCTCAGGCTGCTGCTGCTTCAGGCCGCCGCCGTCCTGTTCTTCACGATCTCGGTTCCCGTCGAGATCGTGCTGGCCCGACGCTCGCTGCACACCAGCGACAGTGGCTACGGGGCGATGCTGGCGGCCTGGGGGGCGGGGGCGGTCATCGGCAGCGCGATCTACGCCCGCTGGCGGCGGCTGTCGGCGCGCGCGTTGATCGTCGGCGGCGCCGGCGCGCTCGGGCTCGGGTTCCTGGTCATGGCCGCCGCTCCCGGACTCGTGGTGGCGATCATCGGATCGGCGATGGCCGGCGGCGGCAACGGCGTCGAGGCGGTGGCCGCCCGCACGGCCCTGCAGGAGCAGGTGCAGGACAAGTGGATGGGCGTGATGATGGGTCTCAACGAGTCGGTCCTGCAGGCCATGCCCGGCGGCGGGATCCTGATCGGCGGGGCGATCGCGGCGCTGGCCGGCCCTCGCGCGGCGATGGCGGTGGCCGGCGGTGGCGCGTTGGCGGTCACCGCGAGCGCTTGGGTGGTGCTGGTGCCGGCCCGCGCCCGGCGCCCGCCCGCCGCGCAGGGAGGCGAACACTCCCCCGACTCGGCCACGGACGAATTTCCGAGCGCCCGAGCGGCGGGTTAGCGTTACCGTAGGCGCCGTCCGTGCGCCGCGCCTGCATCGACATCGGCTCTAACACCACCCGGCTGCTGGTCGCGGAATGCGACGGCGAGAGGCTGCTCGAGGTCCATCAGGAGCGCTCATTCACGCGCATCGGTCAGGATCAGCGCGGCGACGGGACGATCTCCCCGTCGAAGCTGGCCGAGGTCGTCCAGGTTGTGGTCGAGCAGCTGCAGAGCGCCCGTGAGCTTGGCGCCGTGGACGTATGCGGGGTGGCCACGGCGTCGATCCGCCGCGCGGCCAACGGGCAGGCGCTGATCGGCGCGATCGACCGCGCCTGTGGGCTCGCCGTGCAGGTCCTGTCCGAGCAGGAG
>JALYXK010000329.1 GCA_030947145.1 Actinomycetota bacterium | reverse complement strand
GAGCACGACCATCTTCGCGGCACGGCGCGTCTTGCCTCCCGACTTGATCGTGCCTGCCCAAGCGTCTGCGCCGCGCATGAAGGAAACGGGGCCGGAAGCCGTGCCGCCCTTGGCGAGCGGCTCCATCGAGCCACGGATGTTCGAGAGGTTGATGCCGGAGCCGGAGCCCCCGCGGAAGATCATCCCTTCCTTCGTGTTCCACGCCAGGATCGACTCCATCGTGTCCTCGACTGAGAGGATGAAACAGGCCGAGCACTGCGGGTTGGGCTCGAAGCCGACGTTGAACCAAACCGGCGAGTTGAACGCCGCGATCTGGTGCAGCAGGATGAAGGTCAGCTCGGCTTCGAAGGTCTGGGCGTCCTCGTCGGTGGCGAAGTAGCCGCGCTCACGTCCCCAGGTGGCGATCGTGCCGGCCACACGAGTCAGCATCTGCTTGACCGAGCGCTCCCGCTCGGGCGAGCCGGGCTGGCCGCGGAAGTACTTCTGGGCCACGATGTTGGTGGCGTTCTGCGACCACGTCCTCGGGAATTCGACGGCGCGCTGCTCAAACGAGACTCGGTCCCCATGGCCGATCCGCGCGTCCCGCGTTTCCCACTCGACTCCTGCGAACGGGTGCTCGCCCGCGGAAGTGAAATAACGGCCGATCGACAGGCCGTCATTCGACTCCGAGTCGGGGGTGAGTTGGGTTTGCGGGATCTGCTCCATACCGTCGTTCTCCTCTAGTTTTCCGCTAATTCCGGACGTCTCTCTCGGCTTCGGGCTGGCCAAGGGGGTAACAGCGGATCCTTGCGGACGGGCCGGACGGAAAGACGCGCGCCGAGGGTCTCGATCGACTCGTGAATCGGTCCTGAACCAGACCCTAATTCTAGCGAGGTGGGTCCCTCGACCTGCGGGGCCACGTGCTAGCTTCGCGCCGATGTCGACGCTGGAGCTGAGGCAGCCGGGTCCGCCGGACCGGAGCCCCCGCGCCCCTCACCGGGCGCTCGCCGCGGTGCGATCTCCGACGGCGCCAGGAGCGCTCACCTGCGCGCTGCTGTTGTTGGTCATGTACGCCGCGTTCTCACACGGCGCCGTGCAGTCGGCGGCCGAGGCTCGGCTTCAGGTTGCCGTCGCAGCGGTCGCCGCGATCGCCGGAGGAGCCTGGCTATGGAGCGGTACGCTGCGGGTGTCCGCCCCCGGGACGGCGTGGGTGGGCGTCGGGCTACTGGCCGCGTTCACGCTGTGGAGTGGCCTCAGCATCGCCTGGAGCGTCGCACCCGATCAGACGTGGATCGAGCTGAACCGCTGGCTGACCTACCTGGTCGTGCTCGGCCTGGCGATCACCGCCGGCGCCTCGTCCACGCGCGCGAGCGAGTGGGTCGCCGGCGGATTCCTCGTGGTCTCGCTTGCGGTCACCGCTTATGCGCTGGCCCAGAAACTGGTTCCCGGCCTGCACGTCGCCGGGGTGTTCGACTTCAACCAGACCGGCCAGTTCGCCCGGCTGCAGGAGCCGTTCGGCTACTGGAACGCGCTGTCCCTGTTCATCTCGATGGGCGTGCCGATCGCGTTGGCGCTGACCGTCGACCGGCGGCGGGGACGCCGTCTGCGCCTGGGAGCGTTGCTGGCGATCGAGCTGATGTTCCTGGCCGTCGGGTTCACCTACTCTCGCGGCGGCCTGATTGCGCTGGGCCTGGGAATCGCGGCCGCGGTGGCGCTCGGCGGCGTCCGCCTGCGGTCGCTGATGTGGCTCGCCACCGCGGTGCTCTGCACGGTGCCCCCGCTCGTGCTCGGGCTGGTCACGCACTCGCTCACGACCTCGCACATCGGTCTGGCCCAGCGCGAATCCGCCGGCGGGGCATTGCTCGGGGTGACGATCGTCAGTGCGCTCGTGTTGGTCTTCACCGGGAGGTGGTTACAGGCCACGGAGCAGCGGGTGGCGCTGAGCCCGGAGCGCGCCTCCGTGGTGGGCCGCGCTCTGCTCATCGCCGTCGGCGCGGCCTTCGTGATCGCGCTCCTGGCGGTGACGTTCTCCTCGCGCGGCCTCAGCGGCACGGTCTCACACGCCTGGAGCAGCTTCACGGCCACACGAGGGGAGAGCGTCAGCGACCCGAGCCGCCTGCTCTCGGCCGACTCCGGAAACCGCTGGGTCTGGTGGAAGGAGGCCGCCGGGGCATTCAGCGATCGCCCGCTGGGCGGCTGGGGCGCGGGCTCCTTCCAGGTCGTGCATCTGCTTTACCGGCATGACTCGCTCGCGGTCAAGCAACCCCACAGCGTGCCGTTGCAACTGCTGGCCGAGACCGGCCTGATCGGGACCCTGCTGGCCCTCGCCGGTTTGGGGACGCTGCTCACGCTGGCCGTTAAGGTCGTCCGCAGACAGCCCCCGGGCAGCGAGCGGATCGTGGCGGCCGCGTTACTCGCGGGCGCTGTCGCCTATGTAGTGCATGCCTGCTACGACTGGGATTCCGACATCCCGGGGGTGACCCTGCCGGCGCTGCTGTTTCTCGGCGTGCTCGCGGGTTCGGTGCGCGCGGCCAGAGCCCGACCGGCCCCACCGTCGCCCGGGCTCCGCGGCCCCGGTCCCATGGTACGGATCCTCGGGCTGGCCACGCTCACGCTTGGGCTGTGCTGCTTCGCCGTGTCGGCGGCACTTCCCAGCATTGCCGCCGACCAGGCCAGCGGCGCCGAGGTCGCGGCTGGAGGTTCGGGCGGCGCCCTGGTCCAGGCACAGTCCGCGGCGGCGCTGGCCAGCCGGCTAAATCCGCTCTCCGATGCCGGCCTGCGGGCCGAATCGACGATCGCGCTGCACCGCGGCGACCCGCGACAGGCTCGCGCCTACCTGCTCGCGGCGGTTCGCCGTCAGCCCACTGACGAGCATGCGTGGGCGCGCCTCGCGTACATCAACTTCCAACTCGGGGATCTCCACGACGCAACCGGAGCGGCGCAGCGGGTACACGCGCTCGATCCCGAAGACCTGCTCACCGGGGACTTCGCCAGTTACGTCGCAACACGTGCGAACGTACTCGAGACTCCGCCCCAGGCCTCGGCCACGGCGACGCCGACCCCCAGGCCGAGGGGGACTTCGGGCCCGTAGCCGATTCAGCCCGGGCGGAGTGCGATGGGGTAACGCTCGCGGGCCGGCTCGAGGCGTCGCTACTCCGACTCGTCGCGCGGGTGGACCGGTGCCTCGGACTCCGGGGCCAGCGAGCGAACCACCGAGTCAATTTCCGCCTGTGCCAGCTCCCGGGCTCGTGCCTCGGCTGCCGCGTTGATCTGTTCCAGCTCGATTTCCTTATCGCGTGGGGCGCGGCCGGCGCGCTCGAGCTCCTGCCGGGTCTCCTCGATCGCCCGTTTCGCCCGCAGGAGCTCTACCTCGAGCTCCGCGATCTGCGCCTCAGCGCGTTCGCGGGCGACCGTCTCGAGGTCGTAGCGCTCGACCGTCTCCCGCGTGCGCCGCTCGGCCCGATCGCGCTGCGCGATCAAGGCCTCGAGCTGCTGGTGTGTCTCCGCGCGTTCCTCGAGCCTGGCCTGCGCCTGCGCCTGCTCGAGCTCCAGGCTCTGCTCGCGCTCCAGGCTCTGCCTGCGCTGCGCGGCGGCGTCGTCAACCGCTTGGCTCAGCCGCTCGATTTCTGACCTCGCGTGATGAAGCTCGGCGCCGCTGGTCCACGCGTTGGCCTGAGCCTCGTCGCGTGC
>JALYXK010000322.1 GCA_030947145.1 Actinomycetota bacterium | reverse complement strand
GCGTCTGGCTCCACGTTGAGGTCGAGGTGGGTGGACCCGATCGGCGACGGGCAGCTGAGGGTCGGCCCCGGAGAGCCGCTCGCCGACCGCCTCGAGCTCGGCCCGCGCGCCGCGCCGGGCGCGGTGCTGGCCACGCTGGCGCACATGACCGACTCGCACGTGCTCGACGCCGCCTCACCGGCTCGGGTGCCGTTCCTCGACCGGCTGGGCAACCCGTTCGAATCGACGTTTCGTCCGCATGAGACGCTGACCACGCAGGTCCTGGCCGGCGCCGTGGCGGCGATCGGCGCGCTCGCGCCCCAGCTGGTGATTCAGGGCGGTGACCTGATCGACAACGATCAGCGCAACGAGCTCGAGCACGCGCTCGCGGTGCTCCGCGGCGGGTCCGTACGCCCGGGCAGCGGCCCGAACGGCTACTACGGCGTGCAGTCCGCGCTGAACCCCGATCCGTTCTACTACCGGCCCGAGGTCGACGCGCCGCGCCATTCCGGTCTGCTCCGGCGCGCCACCAGAGCCTTCGCCAGTCCCGGTCTGCGGGCCCTCTGGGCTCCAGTACTGGGAGATCACGACATCCTGGTCGCCGGCGAGATCGTGCCCACGTCGCTGACGACCGCGCTGGCGCTGGGGAGCCGCGCGCTCTGGGACCTGCCGCGCGGGCTGTCGCTGCCGCCGGGGGCCAAGCTGAGCGCGGGCAGCTCGCCCGACGGGCCGCCGGTGCCCGGCCTGGTCGACGAGCTTCTGGCCAAGGCGCTGGCCGGCCCGACGGTCCCGGTGCCCGCTGACCCGGCCCGGGCCGAGATGTTCACCGATGAGGTGCTCACGCGCCTGCGGATCGCCTCGAGCCGGGTCCCGATCTCCGACCGCGGTGCCCCCGACCGGCTCGACTACACGGTCGACCTAGGCTCCCACGTCCGGCTGATCGTGCTCGACCTGGCCCGCCGGGCCGGCGGCTCGGGCGGCCTGGTCGTCTCCGCCCAGCCGACTTGGCTGAAGCGAGCGCTGGCGGGCGCGGAAGCGCGCTGGGTGATCGTCGTCTCGCACCAGCCGTTGACCAGTTCGACCGGCGGCGACCAGCTGCTGGCCATTCTCGACCGCGCTCCGCGGGTGATCGCCACGCTGGCCGGCCACACCCATCGCAACCGGATCGAGCCGCGGCCGACGGCCGCCGGGGGCTACTGGCTGATCACCACGGCGTCGTTGATCGACTTCCCTCAGCAGACCCGGGCGATCAGCGTGATCGCCACCGAGGGCGGCGGCGTGGCGCTGCGGACCTGGATGCTCGACCACGTCTTCCCCGGCGATCTGGGCACGATTTCCCGGTCGCTGGCCTATCTGGATGCCCAGGGCGGCCGTCCGCAGGACTTCGCCGGCAGCCGGCTGGACCGCAACGTCACGCTCTACCGCCGCGCGTCCGGGTAGCCGCCCCGAGCGCGCCGGCCACAACCTCAGGGGTGGGGTGGCACCTGGACTCTGCCGATCGACTTGCCGCCGGCGCCGATGATGTCCACCGGCAGGGTCGGCGTGGTCGGGTTCAGGAACTCGTAGCGGGCGGCGGCGTTGGCCGGCAGCGGCAGGCTGCCGGTCAGGTAGAAGTGCTCGGGGGTCCCGCCGTTCAGTGGTGAGGAGTCGACCGAGAGGACGAACCGGGCACTTGGGACCAGCGGCTGGTCGCCGACGCTCGAGACGGCCGCCTGACCGGACGGCGGATTGACCAGCAGCCCGACCGGGGAATTCGGGGCAAATCCGATCGAGCCGGTGGCCATGGTGATCAGCCGCAGCTTGGGCTGGCCCGGCCGGCTCGTGTGGAAATCAATCTCGGGGAACTGGACGCCGATCGCCGGGCTGGCCGGGAAGTGCGAGGCCGTGGCGTAGGAGATGGCCAGATCGCCGTGCGGCAGCACCATCGTGTCCATCTGCCCCGGTGCCATGTGGATGTCCTGGACGTAGAACACCAGGCCCGAGCCGTTGACCTGCAGCTGCGTCTTGATCGGCTTGGTCACGTTCGAGCCCTCGACGGTCACCTGGTACCCCGGATGTCCGAGCGGCAGGTGGTACGTCGGCTCGGGCGCCGAGCTCCAGTTTTGCACGCTGAAGTTCTGGATCACCTGAATCCCCGGGATCTGGGCCACCAGCTTGCCGTGGTCAAAGCCGGTCCGGCGCCCCTGGTCGTCGGTGAACAGGAGGTGCGGGTGCTGGGGTTCCTTGGCGGTGATCCCCACCTCTATGTAGTGGAGCTTGTCGATCACCGACGGCTTGGCTCCGGGGCCTTTGCCGCTGGGCGCGCAGAAAGGGCAGGGCTGGGTCTTCTCGCCGGCGCTGGTGGGCAGCAGCAGCATCGACCTGGTGGTGGCGTTGCCTTCGTAGATCTCGCCCGTGTCCGTGGGATTGATGCCGCCGACGTAATGCCACGTGTCGGCGTTGGTGTCGACCTGGACGGCTCGGAGGATCCCCGGGAAGTTGTTGTCGTAGACGATGATCGACGCCTGGCCGTGACCGCGGTCCTCGACGGCGATCGGCGTGATCGCGTGCCCGCCCGTACCGTCGGCCTTGAGAATTGCCAGCGTGTAGGTCTCCCGATGCGCCTTCAGCGCGCGGACCAGGGCATTCACGACCTGGGTGGGGGTGCCCTGCACGGCGTGGCTGGTCACCGCCGGGAGGTCCTGATAGGCGAAGTTCTCGGCGATCAGCGACTGCAGCTTGGCATTGCCCTGGACCGGCAGGTTGAACGTGTGCGGCGCGCCGAAGCTCGCCGGGCTCAGGTCATGGGTGAAGAACCGCAGTGCGCTGACCGAAAAGCCCATGCAGTGGCCGGCGGCCATGCTCACGTTGACCTGGTCCATCCAGTGCCTGGCCGACGGACCGAGCCGACACGAAGCCCCGCTCCCGCTGAGACATACCTGATTTCCGAACAGGTCGACGACGTTGGCGGGGGTCATGTTGACCGGGCCGGCGTCGTTGCCGTAGTTCTCGAAGTCGAATCCGTCGACCTGGGGTCGGAAACCCGAGTCGGCGACGATCTGCCCACTCGGCACGTAGCTCCTGGCGCTGCCCGCGCTGCCCGCGCCGCCGAGCAGGCCCGCCAGCCGCGTCACCCTCCCGGGCGCGTTCTTCAGCGCCCCGGCCGCGGGGGGCGCGGATCCCGTCGCCGAGCCCGGCCCGGATCTGCTCCCACCACCGCCGCAGCCGGCCACCACGATCGCCAGCGCGCAGGCGGCGATCGCCGCCACCCGGTGCGCGTCAGGGCTTGGCATCACGGTGCTCCTGCCGTCTGGAAGCCGGCTTCCGAGGACCGGCCTAGGCCGCGCCGGCCTCCTTCAACGCCTGCTTCCACGGTTTCGTCGTGCCGCCGCTTTTGGCCATGTTGATCATCTGCCAGACCCCACCCCCGGACGGGTAGTTGAGGCTGATGATCCACTTGCGGTCATCCGCCTCGATCTTCATCGCGTAGCCGCCGAGGGTCTTTGGCCAGCTGATCTTGCGCCCCGACACGGGAAGGCTGAACACCACCGGCCGCTCGCCGCCCTCGATCCGCGCCTTCAGGCCGTCGCGGCCGATCGCCTTCTCGAGCCAGCCGAGCGAGGCTCCCGCCGCCTTCGCGTCGAGGGCAAAACTGAGCTGGCCCTGATCATCGAGGACCAACTGGCCCGAGACCGGAAACGGGTTCATCTGGTTCTGGAGCAGATACGAGTCTTGTTCGAGCATTGAGGATCCCCCCATCGAGTTGGCCCGTGGATTGTGGACCCGAGCGGCGCCCGGCGCATCAGGGATCACCCCCTGAAGTTAGGGTCAAGGCGGTCGGGTGGTGCCCTACAGTGCAGCCCGGTGAAACCAGGCGGCAGACGATGAAGGTGTACGCGGGCGGCTACCCCTCCGACGTGCTCGACGCGGCGGCCGCCGCGGTCACCGCGGAGGCGGCCGGTTACGACGGCTGGTGGGCGCCGGAGACCAGCCTGGACGCGATGATCGCCTGCGCCGTCGCCGCCGAGCGCACCAGCCGGATCGCGTTGGCCACCGGGATCACCGTCGCCTTTGCCCGTAACCCGATGACCGTGGCGCAGCAGGCCAACGACCTGCAGATCCTCTCCGGTGGACGCTTCACGCAGGGCCTCGGCTCGCAGATCAAGCCTCACATCACCCGGCGCTTCTCGATGCCCTGGTCGCACCCGGCGCCGCGGATGCGGGAGTTCGTCCTGGCCGTCCGCGCGATCTGGGAGACCTGGCAGACCGGAGCGCCGCTCGACTTCCGCGGCGACTTCTACACCCACACGCTGATGACGCCGTTCTTCAGTCCCGGGGCCAACCGGCATGGCCCGCCGAAGATCGTCCTGGCCGCCGTCGGCCCGAAGATGACCGAGGTCGCCGGGGAGGTGGCCGACGGGCTGATCTCGCACTCCTTTGCCACCGAGCGCTACCTGCGCGAGGTCACCCTGCCCGCGCTGGAGCGCGGACGCGCGAAGTCGGGTCGGACGCTCGCGGGGTTCGAGATCGCCGGCCCGGCCTTCGTGGTCGCCCGCGACACCGAGGAGGAGATCGCCGCCGGC
>JALYXK010000321.1 GCA_030947145.1 Actinomycetota bacterium | reverse complement strand
GAATCGGGCCGCCCAGGCCGCGCGCGAGGCGGCGCGCGAGGCCGCCACGCCCGAGGACCTCAGACGCGCCTCGAACGAGGACCTCGGGTACGTCACCACCGACGACAGCTTCACCCAGATCCTCGCCGACGCGCGGGCCGAGTTGTCCGAACAATTCTCGGAGGGCTTCACGCGCGCACGCGAGCATCCCGTCGCGCGGCGCGTCTCGGACCTGATCGACGAGCTCGAGGGTCTCGCCTCGCGCGGTGAGCGCGAATCGCCGCCCCGGAAGCCCTGATGGCCGGCGGCCCGACCCTGACCTACCGGCTTATCCGCGAACTCGCTCCGTGCCCGCATAGATATTGACCTTGCCGTGGCGAGCGAAGCCGGCCAGGGTCATTCCGCGATCGCCCGCGAGTTCAATCGCCAGCGAAGTTGGCGCGCCGACGCCGACGAGGATCGGCGCGCCGGCGACCGCGGCCTTCTGCACGAGCTCGAAGGCCAGCCGTCCGCTGACGCAGAGGATTCGGTCGGCGAGCGGGAGCGCGTCGCCGATGAGTGCGTGACCGATCACCTTGTCCATCGCGTTGTGCCGGCCGACATCCTCGCGGACGACCAGCAGCTCCCCCACGGGGGTGAACAGCCCGGTGGCGTGCAATCCGCCGGTGCGCTCGAAGCCGGGCTGGTGCAACTGGTCGGGCAGGCCGGCCAGTAGCGCGCGCGGCACCTCCGGGCCCGAGGACACGGGGACGGCGTGGACGGCGACCTCCGCGAGCGCGCCCTTGCCGCAGACGCCACAGGAACTCGTCGTGTAGAAGTGCCGCCCGGTGAGCTCCCGCCGCAGCGGCCCCGCCACCTCGATCACGTTGTTCGCGAAATCTGCGGTGGGCCCGGCCTCGTGAACCCGTTCGATCAGTCCCTCGCCACAGAGGAAGCCGAGGGCCAGCTCCTCATCGTGTCCTGGCGTCCGCATGGTTACCGCGATCGGCTTGCCGTCCACCCGGATCTCCAACGGCTCCTCCACGGCGACCTCGTCGGCTTCCCCGTCGCGGGTGATCCGCGCGACCATCATCCGCTCGGTCTCGGCCGAGCGTCGTAGCCTGCTCACCGGCGCGCCGACACGGTCAGCGCACGGCGCCGGCCAAGGCCGGCCGCTCCATCCAGGGCTGCGCGGCCTCGATCTCGGCGGCCAGCGAATACAGCAATCCCTCCTCGCCGGGCCGCCCTACCAGCTGGACGCCGAGTGGCAGCCCGTCGGCGCCGAAGCCCGCCGGCAGCGCGATCGCGGGCTGGCCGGTGAGGTTGAACAGCGGAGTCCACGGCGTGAAGCGCGCGGCCAGGTCGAACGCGGCGGGACCGGAGCGGCCGTAGCCGCCGGCCGCATCGAGCGCCGTCCTGGCCAGAGCGGGCGTCAACAGCACATCGATCTCCCGCCACAGGCGCAGGATCCTCGCCGTGGTGCGCGCTCGCCGGGCGCGAAGCCGATCGCGCCGGCGCGGGGGCACCAGCACCCGGCCGGCCACGGCCAGCTGGCGCGTCGAGCGCTCGGTCGGCCCGCCCCCCGGCAGCTGCGCGAAGTCCTCGTGAATCGCTCGGAGCCAGTTCTGGGTGAATTCGAGCGTTGCCAAGCCGTAAGCCGGATCACGCTCGACGACCTGATGTCCCAGCTCGGCCAGCAGCCGCCCCGTCCGCTCCCAGGCGAAGCGCTGATCGCCGGAAAGGCGCGCCACGATGCCCGGTGGGAGCTGGCGCGACACGGCGATCCGCAGCCGCCGCGGCCGGCGAGCGGCCGCCTGCGCGAACGAACCATCCGGCGTCGGTGCGCAGTCGGCGTCGCCCGCCACCGCCCCCTGCATCACATCGAGCATCAGGGCGCTGTCGCGGACGGTGCGCGCCAGCGCACCGAAGACGCTCAGGCCGAGCCAGCCCTCGCGCGCCGGCTGCGTCGAGACCCGTCCGCGCGTCGGCTTCATGCCGACCAGGCCGCAACACGCCGCCGGGATCCGGATCGAGCCGCCGCCGTCCGAGCCTGTCGCCGCGGGGACCATCCCGGCCGCGACGGCCGCTGCCGAGCCGCCTGATGATCCTCCCGGCGTGCGGCTCAGATCCCACGGGTTGCGGGTGATGCCGTTGGCGTCGCTCGCCGTCCACGGGAAGATCATCAGCTCCGGCACGTTGGTGATTCCGATCGGGATGGCGCCGGCCGACCGCAGCCTTCTCAGCGCCTCGGCGTCCGCCGGCTGGCGGACCGCGGGCGC
>JALYXK010000315.1 GCA_030947145.1 Actinomycetota bacterium | reverse complement strand
ACCAGGGCCAGAGCCGCCCGTCCCTCGGTGGGCCCGTGGGTCATCGGGCCGCTCGCCGGTCGCTGACTTCAGTCATCGAGCGGCAACGGCGTCTGGTCCCGGTCCAGGGCGGTACTCCCTGAACTGGGGCGTGATGGATCGGGAGTTGCTGACCGGAAAGGGAACCGCGGCTGCGGCCTCGTTCTCCATCAGCGCGAGCAGCTGCCGGTGAGCTTCCCCGGCGCTCTGCGCCAGCACATTTGTGCCGGTGCTCCGCAGCCGTGCTCGCTGATCTCCGCGCCGGTAGAGCGCGACCGGCATCGCGCCGGCTGAGAGTCTCACGGCGTACGCCCAGCGGGCCACCGCGTCATCGCTGAGGTGATCGCCGGCCAGCACCACCATGTTCGGCCGATGAATCGCCAGCGCGTTGCCGATGCCGGCCACGCCGCGAGCCGACAGGCTGAGCACGCGGACTCCGGCGCGCACGCAGAGCAACTCGAACGCCCGGATGTGGGGCACGTCCTGGTCAAGCTCGTCCCTCGACGCGTCGCCCACCACGATCGCCACGCCGCGCACCGGCGCGGGCGCCAGTCGCTGCGCCCGGCGCAGCCATCCGGCTCCCCAATGGGCGGCGAATGCCCAGGCGGCCGACTCGGTGCCGTGCCGGCCGGCGATCTCATCCAGCGAGGGCAGCAACACTTCCTGGACCGAGCGCTCCACGGAGCGGAGCGCCAGAGCGGATTCGATCGCGCCGTCCGCGCGCTCGCCGTCGTAGGAGAGCAGTGCGCCGACGAGCGAGTTGGTATCCGTGGCCAGACCCTCGCGCGCCCGGGAAACGGCGGAGGAGATCGAGAGTCCATCCTGCAGGGCATCGCGCAGTGCCGCCACCTCACCGTGCGTGAAGAGCCGCTGCTTGCCCTGCGAGCGCGCGGGCTTGGGAAAACCGAACCGTCGCTCCCAGGCCCGCAGGGTATTCGGGCTGACGTTCAGCAGCGCGGCAGCCTCGCTCGTCTTCAGGTAGCGCATCCCCGGTAAGGTCGGCGCAAACGTTGCTATCCGTAGCTCCCGCACCTAAGATTGCACAACTTCTCTAGGCAAAGTTGTGCAATAGCTGCTGTTTCGACGCCCCCACCGGTTCAGCATGCACGGGAACGGTCGTCCACGAGAGTGGACGTCTGGCGAGGTATCTGCACATGTGGCCCGGACAAACTGTTTGGGAAGGAGGCCTAACATGGCTTACCGCAACGGTTGATCGGCAGCGAAAGTTGTCGAGAGCAGGTTGTTCGCGCTAACTTCAGGACATGGTCGGTCCTGAGGCCGGGCCTCGCGCGCGGGATCGCTGGCGCGACACATCGGCAGCACTTGTCATTGCGGGCACGCTAACGGTCGTCACCGCGGTCGTTGTCTCCGCACGTCCCGACCACGTCGACAACCTCAGCATCGTCCTGGGCATCGCCGCCGTGATCGCCGGCTGGATGGTGGCCGGCGAGCCCGGCGGACTCTCGGTCTCGGGCTCGTTCATCGTGTTCGTGCTCGCGGCGGCGTTCCTCGGAGCGCGTTCGGCGGTCCTGGCCGCTCTGCTGTCCGAGCTGACGGCCGCGCTGCGTCTGCGGACCCGTCCCCGGACCGTCGTGCTCGGAAACTTACCGCCGGCGCTGATTCCGGCAGCGGTCGCGGCGGCGGTCACGAACGAGATCACCGGCGGCTCGACCCACCATCACTTCAGTCTGTATGTCGCGGTCGGCGTCTCGTCGTTCCTGGCGATCTCGCTCAGCTTCATCATCTTCGCGGCGTTCCGCCGGGTGTTCCTGCCGTCGCTGGGCCAGTTCGGGATCCAGACGTTCGTCGACGATCTGCCGAGCATCGCCCTGAACGTGCTGCTGGTGGTCGCCGGAGCCTCGATCACCGTCGAGCTGGGAGACGCCGGGATCGCGTTCGCGATCTCCGCGGTGCTGACGTTCTCGTACATGGCCCATCTGCTGCATCGGGCGCGGCGCCGATCCCAGCAGTACGTCTCGCTGTCCTGGGGGGTGCTCGCCGGTCTGATCCGCTCGCTCGATGTGCGCGACGAGCGAGCGGCGAGACACGCGGCGGCGGTGGCCGGGTTCTCCCGGGATATGGCCAAGGCGGTGGGGATGAGCGAGGAGGAGGTCGAGCTCGCCCACACCGCGGGGCTGCTGCACGATATCGGTCACTTCGCCCTGTCCGATCGCGTCGCCGAACGGGGACGGACGCTGACCGAGGACGACTGGGCGGCGATCCATCGTCATCCCGAGATCGGCGCCGATCTGCTCAGGGACCTCGGCATGTACGGGCCGGTAGCCGAGATCGTGATCGCGCACCACGAGCGGATCGATGGTCGCGGCTATCCGCAGGGACTGGGGGCCGATCAGATTCCGGAGCTCGCCAAGATCATCGCGGTCGCCGAGGTGTACGACACGCTCACAGCCAGCGACACGTACCGGACGCGGATGAGCTCATTCGAAGCGATCCGCGAGCTGCGTCGCGTGGTCGGCACGCAGCTCGACGGTCGGTACGTGGAGGTGCTGACCGAGTTGCTGCGCGGCGAGGGCGTCGATTACCGTCACGCCGACGCGGCTGACTTCGACATCGAGCTCGACATGGAGCGCCGGATCAAAGAGGCATCGGGCGCGGCCTGAGTCCCGGCTAGTGCACCGCCCCTTGGCGGTTGGTGCCGGGGCCCTGCTCCAGGGACCCGATGAACCGGTCGATGTGGTCGCGGCTGAAGCGGCGCTGGCCGCCCGGGGTGCGGTAGGACTCGAGGTGGCCCATATCCGACCAGCGGCGGATGGTTCCCAGCGAGACGCCGAGTTCGTGGGCGGCTTGCGAGATGGACAGGCCGAGGGGGGTGGCTTTTAGCGGTTCCATGGTCACAGTCATCGGCATTTGGGCAGCTTTCGCCAGTGCAGGGGAGGATTTGCACAACATTCGTCCAGGGACGGCAAATCCCTCGGGCGTCGGGCGGTGCGAGGATGCCGGGCGGAAGCGATGCGGCTACGGCTCTACCACCACAACGACGGCGCGCGCGTCGCCTATCGCGAGACGGGCACCGGGCCCGCCCTGACCTTGCTGCATTCACTCGGACTCTCGCACCGGGAGTGGGAGCCGATCGTGGCGTCGCTCTCGGAGCGCTTCCGCGTCGTGCTGCCGGATCTCCCGTTGCACGCGGACTCCGAGGACCGTCCGCGTCATCCGTACTCGCCGGATTGGCTGGCCGACGTGATCGCGGGGTTCTGCCGGGAAGTCGCCGGACCCCGAGCGCTGCTCGCTGGTCACGACATCGGCGCCGAACTGGCGCTGCAAGTGGTCACCTCGGGCCGGCTAGAGCCTGCTCGCCTCGTGCTGATGTCCAACCGCCTGCATCGTCGCGACGAGTTCGCCGGAGCGCGCGCGGCTTGGCGCGCGGCGTGTCGCCTGGCCGCCCTGCCCGGGTTCGACCGCGTCCTCGCGCACGGGGCGACGCTGGTGTTTCGCCCGGCCTTCGGAGAGCGGCTCTCGGCACAGCACAATCCGCAGGCTCGGAACCTGCTGCGGCACGCGTTCTCCGATGTCGGTGGCAACGGAAATCGTGCTCGGTCCTGGTCCAAGTTCGTGCGCCGCTGGCCGAGAGAACCGCAGCGTCAGCTACTCGACGCCTATCCCGGCGTCAGCGCCCCGGTGCTGCTGCTGTGGGCCGAGGACGATCCGGCGTTTCCGCTGGTGGGCGCGCAGGAGGCGCTCGATCTGCTCCCCGACGCGCAGCTGCGCACGCTCCCCGGCACCGGTTTTCTGATGGCCTACGACGATCCGGTCGGCGTCGCACGCGAGCTGATCTCCTTTCTGGGCTAGTACTTTCATCGGTAACGACAACGAGCGGCGAAAGGAACGGCATGGGCGTCCAGGAGAAGGGGCAGCTTTGGGGCGGCGAGACGACCAAGGCGGTGGCGAACTTTCCGGTCTCCGGCGAGGCCGTGCCCGCGCCCGTGATCCGCTGGCTCGGCCGGATCAAGGGAGCGGCGGCGCGGGTCAACGCCGAGCTCGGCCTGCTCGACTCGGATCTGGCCGCCAAGATCTCCGCCGCGGGAGACCGCGTGGCCGAGGGTGAATTCGACGACCAGTTCCCCGTCGACGTGTTCCAGACTGGCTCCGGCACCTCGACGAACATGAACGCCAACGAGGTGATCGCGACGCTGGCCGGGGGCACCGCGGGCGAAGCCGGTGGTCCCGCGCACCCCAACGACCACGTCAACATGGGGCAGTCCTCCAACGACGTGTTCCCGTCGGCGGTGCACCTGGCCGCGCTGGACCAGGCCACCAACGACCTGCTGCCCGCGCTGGCCCAGCTGGAGGAGTCCTTTGCCGCCAAGGCGAGCGAGTTCCACGACATCGTCAAGTCCGGCCGCACGCACCTGATGGACGCCGTCCCGGTCACGCTCGGCCAGGAGTTCTCCGGCTATGCGGCTCAGGTCCGGCTGGGCATCCGGCGGATCGAGAACGCGCTACCCCAGGTCTCGCAGATCCCCCTCGGCGGCACCGCCACCGGGACCGGCCTGAACACCCATCCGGAGTTCGCCGCTCGCGTCCGCGCGCATCTGACCGATGCCAGTGGCCTGGAGATCCGTGAGCCCGAGGATCCGTTCGAAGCGCAGGGCAACCGCGACGCGCTGGTCGAGCTGTCCGGAGCGCTGAAGGTGGTGGCCGTCTCGTTCACCAAGATCGCGGGCGACCTGGCGCTGATGGGATCCGGGCCCCGCGCCGGGATCGGCGAGCTGCTGCTGCCCGAGCTGCAGAAGGGCTCCTCGATCATGCCGGGCAAGGTCAACCCGGTGATCCCGGAGGTCGTCCTCCAGGTCAGCGCGCAGGTCATCGGCAACGACGCCGCGGTGACAATCGGCGGACTGCAGGGCAACTTCGAGCTGAACGTGCGAGTGCCGCTGATCGCGCGCAACCTGCTCGACTCGATTCGCCTGCTGGCCAACACCTCCAGGATCTTCGCCGAGAAATGCGTCGACGGGATCAAGGCCAACGAGGAGGGCTGTCACCACTCCGCCGAGGCGACGCTGGCGGCGGCCACCGCGCTGAACCCGTTCATCGGCTACGACAAGGCGGCCGAGATCGTCAAGGAGGCCGCGAGTTCCGGGCGGATGCTGCGCGAGGTCGCCTACGAGAAGGGCGTCGACGAGGAGACCTACGACAAGGCCATGGACCTGCGCAAGATGGCACAGGGCAACCTGTAGCGGCATTCGCTGGCTGCCGATAGTTCTAGGATGCCGGTCATGTCGGCTCACAAGCTCCTCGCCTCCGCCCGGCGGGCCGCCGCCCTGCTGGCGATCGTCTGCGGCGCGCTGCTCCTCGGCGCCGGGTCCGCCTCCGCGGCCACGATCTTCGCGATCCGCGGTGGCGGCAACGGTCACGGGATCGGGATGAGCCAGTACGGCGCCGACGGTTACGCCCGACACGGCAAGAGCTACCGGTTCATCCTGGCCCACTACTACCACGGGACGAAGCTGGGCCGGACCGATCCCCGCCGGCGCGTCCGCGTACTGCTGTCGAGCAGCGGGGAGCCATCGTTCAGCGGAGCCACCACCAGGTTCGGCAAGCAGCGGCTGAAGGCGGACGTGACCTACACCGTGCGCCCGAACGCCGACGGCACGCTGACCCTGCTGTGGACCAAGGCCACCGCGAAGGGCACCAAGCTGAGGAAGCTCGGCCCGTTCCCGGCGCCGCTGACCGTCTCCGGCCCGGCGCCGCTGCTGCTCGCGGGACTCGGCTCCTATCACGGCTCATTCGTCTTTCGGCCCGCAGGGGGGGCCAGCGTGCAGACGGTCGAGTCGGTCAACCTCGAGGACTACGTCCGCGGCGTGATCTCGGCCGAGGTGCCGGCCACGTGGCCCGCCGAGGCGCTCAAGGCGCAAGCGGTAGCGGCCCGGACCTACGCGATCACCACCGACGTGGCCGGCACCGACTACGACCTCTATCCCGACACCCGCTCGCAGATGTACGGCGGGGTAGCCGCAGAGCTGCCGAGCACCGACGCGGCGGTGGCGGCGACGGGGGACCAGGTCGTGACCTACCGCGGGGTGCCGGTCGTGACCTACTTCTTCAGCAGCTCCGGCGGCCACACCGAGAGCATCCAGAACGAGTGGCTGGGATCCAAGCCGAAGCCGTGGCTGGTCGGCGTGAGCGACCCCTACGAGGGCGCCGACCAGAATCCCTACCACCGATGGGCCTACAACCTGACCATGCGCGCCGCGGCGGCGAAGCTGGCCGGGCTGCTCAAGGGCAGGGGCTCGTTCGTGGGCATCCGGGTGCTCAAGCACGGGGTCTCTCCGCGGGTGATCACCGCCGCGGTGGTCGGCACCAAGGGGAGCACGACGGTCTCCGGTACCGAGTTGCAGCACATCTTCGGCCTGCTCACGAACTACGAGATCTTCGCGACGCTCACCACGTTCTCCGGCCCGGGCAGCGCCACGGCGGCGCGGCGAGCGGCGGCCGCGACGAGCGCCGCCCAAACCAAGGCGGTGGTGGCGCTGGTCCCCCTAGTCGACTCGATTCTCGCCGGAGCGCTCCCCGGCCTCCACGGCACCGTGTTCCCGGCGCCCGCGGGCGCCTCCCTGACGGTGCAGGCGCTGGAGGGGCGGACCTGGCGGACGGTGGTTCGCAGCCAGGTCGGCAAGAGCCACGACTACAACGTCGCACTGCCCGGTCGCGGTACGTATCGGATCGTCTACGACGGCATCGACGGACCCGTCGTAACCGTGTCCTGACCAGATCTCTACCCTGGGGTCCGATGTCTGCCCCGCTGTTGGTCGTCGATGGTCCGTGCCTGCTGTACCGGTCGTTCTTCGCGCTGCCCGATTCGATCCGGGGTCTCGACGAGCACCCGGTCAATGCGCTGCTCGGCGCCACCAATGCGCTATTGCGGATCGCCGCCGATCGCCGGCCCCGGGCGGTCGTGATGTGCTTCGGCGCCGAGGCGGCGGCATACCGCGTGGAGCTCTATTCCGGCTACCACGCGGCGCGCCCGCCGGTACCGGACGATCTGGCCTGGCAGTTCGAGCAGGCGCCAGGCTACTTCGCCGGCTTCGGCTGGAGCTCGATGGACCGGGACACGCTAGAGGCCGATGATCTGCTCGGCTCGCTGGCCCGGGTCGAGTCGGAGGCCGGCGGGCAGACGCTGATCGCCACCGGGGATCGCGACATGTACCAGTGCGCCACCGAGCAGGTCCACGTCCTCTATCTGAAATCGGGCGCGACCGGCTTTCAGGCCGTCGGTCCGGCCGAGGTGCGGAGACGCTACGGAGTCGCGCCCGAGCTGGTCCCCGACTTCATCGCGCTGCGCGGCGACCCGTCCGACGGGCTGCCTGGCGCGCCGGGGATCGGCGCGAAGACGGCCGCCGACCTGCTGAGCCGGCATGGCTCGCTGGAGGGGGCAATCGCCAAGGCCGTCGGCGAGCGTCCGCGAGTCACCGCGGCGCTGCGGGAAAACGCGCAGGAGCTACGCGCCTTCCGGGAGATCGCCCTGCTGCGCATCGTCGAGGTGCAGCGCCCAGCCGATGCGCCGACCGACCTCGAGGGCGGGGCCACCGCGGCCCGCGGCCTCGGACTCCGCCGGCTCGCCGAACGACTCGAGCAGGCCAACTCGCTGACCGACCTGTAAGTGTTGCGACGCCGGATCATGGTGCTGCTGACGGCGTGCAGTTGCGCGGTCGGGGCCGGGTGCGGGGGCTCGGCGCCGAGGCCGCAGCTGGTCCCGGCGGCGCGGTCCGCCGACCCGGGGCCGCCGACTCTTTATCCACCCGCGGCCGTGGCGCTGAGCAGCGGCTGGGGTTTTCGCGCCGATCCCGAGGACGTCGGGCTTGCCCAAGGCTGGGGCCGGGGCGCCGCCCCTAAAGCCGGCTGGACCGCCGTGTACATCCCCAACGACTTCAACCCCGTGCCCACCGCCGTCGGGGACACGGCCAAGGTGGGCTGGTACCGGGTGCGCTTCCAGGCCCCGTCGGTGGCCTCGGGCCGGGGGTGGGCCGTCGCGTTCGAGAGCGTGCGCCGCAACGCCGAGGTGTGGCTGAACGGCCACCCGATCGGGGCCAACCACGATCCCTACGTCCCCTTCACGCTCCCGGCGACAAACCTGATTCCGGGACGGATCAACACCCTGGTGGTGCGGGTTGACGACGCTCGCGGCGTCGGGTCCTTCCCGGAGGACTGGTGGAACTGGGGCGGGATCATGGGCCCGGTCGCGCTCCAGCCTACCGGGCGGATCGTCGTGCAGGACCTCGGGGTGACGCCCGAGCTGAGCTGCTCTTACCACTGCGGCGATCTGCGCGTGCAGGGGTCGTTCATGAACCGGTGGGGCACGGCGCTGACCCCCAGCGTCGTCGTCCGCGTGACCTCGCCCAGCGGCGGGGTCGCGACGCTCACCCATCGACTCGCGGCGGTCAAGTCCGGGGCCGGGGCCCGCGCCTCCTTCCGGGTGAAGGTGCCCACACCGATCGCGCTGTGGTCACCGTCGACCCCGGCGCTCTACCGGGTGCGGGTACAGACGCTGGTCGGCGATCGGGTCGAGGCGGTGCAGACGATGAGCGTCGGGATGCGCAGCGTCCGCGTCGCCGGGGGGATCCTCTACCTCAACGGCCAGCGCCTGTGGCTCCACGGGGCGGCGATTCACGAGGACGTCGACGGCCGAGGCGCCGCGCTCGGCGACGGCGACGTCGAGACGATCGTCTCGGAGCTGCGGTCGCTCGGCGCCAACATCACTCGCGCGCACTACCTGCTCAGTCCCCGCCTGCTCGACGCGCTCGACGCAGCGGGGATCATGGTCTGGGCGCAGCCCCCGGTCGACCACGCCGACGGGATGCTGGCCACCTCCGGCGGCCGTGCCCGCGCGCTGGCCATGCTCCGCTCGACCCTGGTCGCCGACCGCAACCATCCGTCGGTGATCATCGACTCCGTCGGCAACGAGCTGTCGCCGACCCCGGACACGACCCCCGGGACCAGGCGCTACATCGATCAGGCGATCGCCACCGCCCGGCAGCTCAACCCGGGGGTCCCGGTCGCGCTCGACGTCTACCCCTATCCCAATTACCCCCGGCAGACGACCTACTCCCAGCTCGACCTGATCGGCATCTCCAGCTACTTCGGGTGGTACCCCGGACCTGCGGGACATTCGATCGCCGACTTCGCCCAGCTGCAGCCTTACCTCCAGCTCCAGCATCGCCGTTACCCGAAGCAGGCCCTGGCCATCTCCGAGTTCGGGGCCGAGTCGCTGTTCGACGGCCCGGCCGCGACCCGAGGCAGCTACGAGTTCCAGAGCGCCTACCTGCGCAGCACGTTCGGCGTGCTCGACCGGCTCCCGTTCATGAACGGGGCGATCTACTGGACCCTGCGGGAGTTCGCCGTCAGTCCGGGCTGGACCGGCGGAGTTACCCTGCCCGCGGGGGATAGCCCCGACAACATCCACCACAAGGGCCTGATCGCCTACAACGGAACCGCGAAGCAAGCTTTCGCGGTCGCCCAGCAGCTGTTCGGCACGACGCCGTCCTACGTGCATCAGCACTAGGGCTGGGTGATCGCCCCCTGGGCGATCTCCCGACCGTGATAGCCCTGTGGGCGATCATTGCGTGAACTTGACGGTGATCACATCGCCGTCGGCTACCACGTAGTCGCGGCCCTCGAGCCGCAGCGTGCCGCGCTCGCGCGCGCCGGCGTAACCGCCGTGGTGGACCAGTTCGTCCCAGGAGACCACCTCGGCGCGGACGAACCCGCGCTGGATGTCGCTGTGGATCATGCCCGCCGCGTGCCAGACCGAGAGACCGTTTCGCAGGTGCCACGACTGGGCCGGCTTGTCCTCGCCCGCGGTGAAGAACGCCACCAGCTCCAGCAGCGCGAACGCGCCGCGCACGACGGTCTGCAGGCCGGACTCGCTGAGCCCGAGGTCGGCGCGCATCGCCGTGGCATCCTCGTCATCGAGCTCGGAGAGCTCGGCCTGCAGGCGGGCCGAGACGGCGACGGCCTGCGCTCCCTGGGCGCGGGCGTGCTCGGCGATCGCCGCGGGGACCTCGTCGCTGCCCTCGTCGACGTTGGCCACGAACAGGACCGGTTTGGCGGTGAGCGGAGAGAGGAGCGTCATCGCGTCAGGAGCATCGTGGGGCGCCGCCACCGTGCGGGCGGGGCGTCCGGCCTGGAGCGCGTCGATCAGCTTCTCGAGCCAGGCCGCCTCGGCGATCGCCCGCCGGTCCCCCGACTTGGCCGTCTTGGCCACGCGCTCGGACCGGCGCTCGGCCGACTCGAGGTCGGCGTAGACCAGCTCGGTCTCGATCGTGTCGATGTCGGCCAGAGGGTCGATGCGCCCCTCGGGATGGATCACGTTCGGGTCCTCGTGCGCGCGGACCACGTGGACGATCGCGTCGGTCTCGCGGATGTTGGCCAGGAACTGGTTGCCCAGGCCCTCACCCTTGTGCGCCCCGGCCACCAGCCCCGCGATGTCGTGGAAGGCGATCGTGTCGGGGACGACCTTGGAGGCGCGCACGGTCGCGGCCACCGCATCGAGCCGCTCGTCGGCGACCGGGACGATCGCGATGTTTGGCTCGATCGTGGTGAACGGGTAATTGGCCGCCTCCGCGGCGACACCGGTCAGCGCCGTGAACAGCGAGGACTTGCCCGCGTTGGGCAGGCCGACGATCCCGACCTTCACAACGTCGCTCCGGGCCAGGCCGCGGCGAGTGCGGTGCCCAGCACCGCTCCGGCGAGCACGTCGCTGGGGTAATGCACGCCGAGGTAGGGGCGACTGACGGCGAAGACGGCGGCGGCACCGTACAGCCATCGCCGCGGGACCAATTCCCCGAACGCCATCGCCGCGGCGAACGATGTGGTGGAGTGCGCGCTGGGGAACGACAGCGAGGAGACCACAGGGCTCAGCGGGGGCAGCCCGGGCAGCTCGGGGCGGCGGCGGCGGACGGTCAGCTTGACGGCGAAGTTCCCGCCGTAGGCGGCCGCGACCACGCCGATGCCCCGCCGCCAGCAAGGCCGCCGAGCCGGGTCGCGCTCGAGGACCAGACCGGCGCCGCCCAGCGCGAACCAGCAGGCGGCGTGCTCGCCCAGGCGGGAATACGCCGCCACGGCGCGCTCCAGCCGTGGGGTGTGTCCGCGCGTGCGCAGCAGCCGCAGGACGGCTTGGTCCGCGGCCAGCAACGCGCGTCCTGAATCCAGCGGCTCAGGTGCCGAAGCCGACGCGGTGCCCCTCGTGATCGACGAGCACGTAGACCACGCGGCCGAGGTCGAGTGCGATCGTGCCGTCCTCGGCGGTCAAATCGTGCCAACCGCCCGCGGGGAGCGAGGTGCGCAACTTGGTCAGCTCGTCCGGGGCGACGCGAGCGGACAGGGTCTGGCCTCCGAGGAAGCCGACGTTGATCTTCTGGGGCTTTTCGACGGTGGCCATCAGTGCTCCTCGGCAGGCTGGACGGGGTCGGGCATCAGTGCTCAGCCTTGGGCTGGACGATTTCCGTGAGGATGCCGCCGGTGGAGGCGGGGTGCACGAACGCCACCCGGGAGCCGCGGATCCCCGTCCGCGGCTGCTCGTCGATCAGGCGCGCGCCGGCGGCCTTTAGGTCGCTCAGGGTCCGCTCGACGTCCTCGACGCGATAGGCGATGTGATGCAGACCGGGGCCCCGCTTGGCCAGGAACTTCCCCACCGCGGTCTCCGGTCCGAGCGGCGCCACCAGCTCCACGTGCCCGTCGCCGACGTCGAACAGCGCGGCGTCGACGCCCTGCTCCTGAACCGTCTCGCGGTGCACCAGCGCCATCCCCAGCACGTCGCGGTAGACGGCCAGCGCGGCGTCGATCTCCTCGACGGCGATCCCTACGTGATCGATGGCGGACAGCATCGCGCCGGGAGCATACTGACGGCCGCTCACCGCCTACCCCGAGAGAATCGCCCCTCGGCGATTCGCTTAAGCCAATCGCCCCCTGGGCGATTGCCCACGCTCCGGACGTTCCGCCGGGTCCATGGCCGTGGCCGCGGCGATGCCCAGCTCGCCGCCGCCGCCGATCCGCAGCGGGGCGGCGCGGGGGACGCCCTGCATGATCCGATCGATGTCGCCGCGCTCGAGCACCTCGTTGGCCAGCAGGGTGCCGGCCAGCTTGTCAAGCTCCGGGCGATGGTCGTTGATGATCGAGAAGGCGTTGCGGAATGCCTCGTCGGCCAGCTCGCGGACCTCCTCGTCGCCGGCCCGCCGCGTGGCCTCGGCGCTGCCCTCGACGATCCGCAGGGAGGTGAAGCCGGTGCCCATCGCGTAGTCGTGCACCATCGCGTGGGCGATCTCGGCGACCCGCTTGAGGTCATCGGAGGCGCCGGTCGTGATTGAGCCGAACACGAGCTGCTCGGCCGCTCGGCCACCCAGCAGCATCGTCATGAAGTCGATCAGCTCCTCGCGCGTCTTCAGGTAGCGATCCTCTTCGGGCAGATTGAGCGTGTAGCCGAGGGCGCGACCGTGCGGGACGATCGAGATCCGGTGGACGCGGTCGACCGAGGGCAGCAGCTCGCCGGTGAGGGCGTGCCCGGCCTCGTGGTAGGCCACCACGCGCTTCTCATGTTCGGTCAGGGCGCGGCGCGACTGCATGCCCGCCACGACCCGCTCCAGCGAGGCGTCGAAGTCCTGCATCTCGACCACCTCCGCGTGCCGGCGGGCGGCGAAGATCGCCGCTTCGTTGCAGATGTTGGCCAGGTCGGCGCCGGTCAGGCCGGAGGTCTGGCGGGCCAGCAGTTTGAGGTCGACGTCGTCGGCCAGCGGCTTGTTGCGGGAGTGCACGGCGAGGATCCGCTCTCGCCCCCCGACGTCGGGGGGAGAGACGTAGATCTGGCGGTCGAAGCGCCCGGGTCGCAGCAGCGCTTGGTCGAGCTTGTCGAGCAGGTTGGAGGCGGCGATGACCACCACGTCGGCATGGGTGGAGAAGCCGTCCATCTCGACCAGCAGCTGGTTCAGCGTCTGGTCGCGCTCGCCGCTGATGTCCATCCCCCGATGGCCGCCGACGGCGTCGAGCTCGTCGATGAAGACGATCGCCGGCGCGTGCTTGCGGGCGATGCGGAACAGGCGTCGGATTCGTGCAGCACCTAGGCCGGCGAACATCTCGACGAACGAGGCCGCGGACTGCGAGTAGAAGGTGGCCCCGGACTCGTGGGCGACGGCCTTGGCCAGCAGCGTCTTTCCCGTGCCGGGCGGCCCGTGCAGCAGGATGCCCTTCGGCACCTTGGCGCCGAGCTCGCGGAAGCGCCGGCGGTCACGCAGGTAGTCGACCACCTCGCGCAGCTCCTCCTTGGCCTCGTCGGAGCCGGCGATATCGTCCCAGCCGATCGAGGGCGAGGCCTCCGGCTTGATCTCGACCGGCTTGGTCTTCGGCATGTACCGCATCAGCGTGAAGACGGCGACGACCAGCAAACCCATGAACAGGATCGGGAGCCAGTGCAGCATGAACGTCTGCACGTCCGGCTCCCACAGGAAGTTCGCGAAGGTCATGGGTATGAGAAGCTCATCGGCACGGGGCCGGAGTTACTCAACCCTTTGCAGCCGCGGGTTGGCCGAGTAGCCGCGTCCGACTTTCGCGCAAGGCCGCCCGTCCACGATCACCACATCGGCGGTGAAGTCGTTCTGCCCGCGGATCAGCGAGGACCCGACGCCGTAGGCGTCGACCGGCACCCGGCCCGCCTCGAACTCGGTGATCCGCTGCGCGTCGAATCCGCCGCTGGCCACGATCCGCACCCCGGGGAAGCCGGCCTGGTCCAGCGCGGCCCGGACCTTCTCGACCAGCCGCGGATTGACCCCGGTGGGCCGGAAGCCCCCCATCTCCTCCAGCAGCGCGCGGTCGACCAGATGCTCGGAGGTGTCCAGGCGGACTCCCCACAGCGTCGGGCCGAGGGCCTCGGCTACCTTCAGGGCGGTCTGCACGGAGTCGTTCTCCCAGTCGACCAGGACGGTGATGTTCATCTGATCGTGGAAGCGCTCGGCGAACTTCCGCGCGGCCAGCACCGTGTCCCCGCCGTAGGCGGCGATCAGGCCATGCGGGACGGTGCCGATTCCGGTTCCGCCCCACCACGAGGCCTGGGCGTCGGTGGAGACCCCGATCGCGCCGGCCACGTGGGCCGCCCAGCCGTCGCCGGTCTGCACCAGCCAGTGGTCGTGGCGGGCGGGGAAGTAGAAGATCGGCTTGCCCCGCGCCGCCTCCACCACGGCGGCGACGTTGCGCATGATCAATGAGCGCCGCGCCAGCGAGCCGAGGTAGACGGTCTCGAGGTGCGCGAACAGGCTGTAGTCGCCCTCGATGCTCATCACCGTCTCCCGCGGCGCGATCTTGTCGCCTTCGTACAGGGCGTGCACGACGAGCTCGTCCCAGCCCGGGATCCAGATTCCGTTCTCGTCTCGGCCCGTGCACAGCCTCAGGATCGCGATCGCCTCGTCGATCCCGCCGAGCAGCGACTGCTCCTTCTGGAACACCTGCATCATCACGCGCGGGTGGTGGCCTTCCTCCTCGAGCAGACGCTTGGTGTAGACGAAGTAAGCGTCCGAGTAGTAGCCCGCGCGGATCCGGTCCACGGGCAAGCGGAAGATGTCAGGGTGAAGGCGCTCCGACACGTCCGTCGCCATCCCGGCAGTCTATGTTGAGTCGCCGTTGAGTCGGCGTTGATTCGCCTGGCGGCGACTCAATTGGATGATCGCCCTGGGGGCGATCATCCCGCCCGGGGCCGCGGCTAAAGCCGTGGTAGGGTCGCGGCCGCATATGGCCGGTAAGGACTTTCCGCACGCCTCGATTCTCGAGGGCCTGCGCTTCACCGCGCAGGTCGCCGTCCCGAACGTGATCCAGGGGCTGTTCCGCCGGCGGCGGGCCGCGGTCGCGGTGGCCACCCGAGCCGGCGCCGATGGACTCGCGGTCTCGTTCATGACCGGGCTCAAGCGCAGCTACGGTAACGGGCCGCTGTGGATCCGCGTGGCCAAGGATGAGGCGCTGCTGGTGATCGGGGAGAAGGCGATCCGCCAGGTCCTGGGCAAATCGCCGGAGCCGTTCGCGGCCGATCCGGAACCGAAGAAGAGCGGCATGGCGCACTTCCAGCCAGACGCGCTGACGATCTCGCGCAACCCCGAGTGGGAGGACCGGCGCCACTTCACCGAAAACGTGCTGGACACCGGCAAGCCGGTGCACCGTCTGGCCGACGAATTCGCCGCCATCTCCGTCGAGGAGGCGGAGAAGCTGCCGCGGATGCTCGATTGGGATACGTTCAACGAGTCGGTCAGGCGGGTCACCCGACGGGTGATCCTGGGCGAGGGGGCCGCCGATGACGCCGAGCTATCGGAACTGCTCGGCCAGCTGATGGACAAGAGCAATCCGCCCGGCGGTGGTTCGGACGAGCTCTACCAGCGCTTCCACGAAAAGCTGCAGAGCTGTGTCGACGCGGGACGACCCGGCAGCCTGGCCGGACTGTTGGCCGACGCGCCGAGGACCGAGCTCACCAATCCGGCTGGGCAGGTGACGCACTGGCTGTTCGCGCTGGGCGACACGCTGGCCATCAACGCGATGCGCTGCCTGGCCCTCCTGGCCGGCCACGATCAGGTGGCCGCCCGGGTGCTCGAGGAGCTGGCCGAGGCCGACCTGCGTACCGGCGAGGGCGTGGCCGGGCTACGTGTGCTCGAGGCCAGCCTACAGGAGGCGATGCGCCTGTGGCCGACCACGCCGATGCTTTCCCGCGAGCTCACCAGCGACGTCGACTGGGACGGCGTCAAGGTGACCAAGGGAACCCAGGTCGTGATCGTCAACACCTTCAACCACCGCGATCGCGACTCCCACGCCTTCGCCGACCGCTTCGCCCCCGACGAGTGGCTGTCCGGCGGCGCGGCGGACGATTGGTCGTTCAACCACTTCAGTCACGGGCCCCAGGGTTGTCCCGGCACCGGCCTCGCGCTCCTGGTCGGCAAGGCGACGATCGGCACCATCCTGCGCGACCACGACCTCAAGCCCCTCGGCTCGGCGCTGGCTCCGGACAAGCCGCTGCCGCACATGCTCGACTACTTCTCGCTGCGGTTCGAGCTCGTGCCGCGACCGTAGCGCCCCCTTGTCTCCGGCCGGCTTCTCGTGGTACATTCGAGCCACGATGCTTGCCATCTCTCGACCGTAACCGCAGTTCCCGCCGGCGCCCGCTGATTGCCGCGCCGGCCAGTCCGTCGTCCCGTCGTTTCGTCTTGTCGAGAGTGAGTGATGTTGTACCTGCGCGTCCTGCGCCACCGAGATTTCCGCTATCTGTTCCTGGGTCAAGCCGCCAGCGTGACCGGCGACCGCGTGGTCGTCGTCGCCCTGGCGCTGTTCATCACCGAGCGGACCGGCTCGGCCACCGACCTCGGCCTGGTGCTCGCGGCGCAGACGCTGCCGCTGGTGGCGCTGCTGCTGTTCGGCGGCGTCTGGGCGGACCGCCTGCCCCGGCACCGGATCATGATCTGGACCGACGTCACCCGCGCGGCGCTGCACGCCACGCTGGCCGGTCTGATCCTCACCGGCTCGGTGCGGATCTGGCAGCTGGTGGTGATCGAGGCGATGTTCGGCGCGGCCCAGGCGTTCTTCCAGCCGGCCTACACCGGTCTGATTCCGCAGACCGTGCCCGAGTCGATGATCCAGGACGCCAAGGCGCTGAGCGAGACGATGGCCAACCTGGCGTTCCTGGTCGGGCCGGCCCTGGCCACCGCGCTGGTGCTGGGGATCGGAGCGGGCGAGGCGTTCGCCCTGGATTCCCTCAGCTTCGTCTTCAGCGCCGCGATGCTGATGCGCATGAACCCGCGCTCGCGCGGCGAGGCGCCCGCGCGCACGTCCGTCGTCCACGAGTTGCGCGGCGGCTGGCGCGAGGTCCGCTCCCGGACCTGGGTGTGGGTGACGATCGCCGTCTTCACCGTGGCGGTCCTGTGCACCTACTCCCAGTGGTACTCGCTGGCGCCGATCATCGCTCGTCAGCACTACGGCGGCGCCGGCGTGTTCGGGCTGCTGGAAGCGTGCGCCGGAGTCGGCGCCGTCCTTGGCGCGGTCGCGGCGATGCGCTGGCGGCCCCGCCGGCCGCTGCGCGCCGGGATGCTGCTGGTCCTGGCCTGGCCGGTGCAGTCGCTGGCCTTCTCCCTCGGGGCGCCGCTCCCGCTGGTGGTCGTGTGCGCGGTGATGACCGGCTTCGGCTTCTCGCTGCTGATGATCTGGTGGGAGACCGCGCTGGCGCGCCACATACCCCCCGGCGCGCTCTCGCGGGTCAGCGCCTGGGACTGGATGGGGTCGCTGGCGCTGCTCCCGG
The DNA here is from genome assembly GCA_030947145.1 of Actinomycetota bacterium. Classification (GTDB taxonomy): domain Bacteria; phylum Actinomycetota; class Thermoleophilia; order Solirubrobacterales; family Solirubrobacteraceae; genus Palsa-465. The sequence goes on along the minus strand of JALYXK010000315.1, from coordinate 1,832 downwards.
TCGGATACCTGCTGGCCGGTCCGCTGGCCTCGGTGTTCGGCGCGCGGTTGGTGCTCGGCGCCGGGAGCGTCATCGGGCTGGGTGCGTTGGCTCTGGCGCTGTTCTCGCGCTCGCTCCGCGACCTGGGCTCGCGTGCGGCACCGCCGGACGAGGCGGTCGCTCCGGCGCTCGCGGGCCGGTCCCGCGCGCACGAGTTCGAGCTCCCGCGGGCCCGGGTTTAGCCGTGGCCGAACGAGATCGATGTTGCTGCAGTTCCTCCCGGTATGCGGGAGGAACTGCAGGTCAGCGCCGGTTCGGCGCACTTCGGCGCTGTCAGCCGAGCAGATCGCGGGCGAGGTCGGCGTAGAAGCCGGCCGCGTAGCCGAGGTCGCGCACATCGATGCGCTCGTCGGCATTGTGCACCAGCGGGGCGGTGTCCAGCAGGGTCTGGTGGCGATGGGGGAAGAAGCCGTAGGCGATCAGGTCGGGGAACGCCGCCCGGAACCAGCTCGAGTCGGAGAATCCGGGGAGGATCACCGGGACGGTTCCAGCCTCGGGGTCGCGGCCGGTGATCCACTTCTCGATCGCGCTCATCAGCTCCGAGGTCACGGGTGAGACGTTGCCGAACACCTTCTCGGTGAACTCGACCTCGAGCCCTTCGGCGGTGTCGCCGAGCACGGCGTGGAGCCGCTCCAGCGCGGCTTCCTCGCCGAGTCCCGGGGGCACCCGGCAGTCGATCTTCAGGTAGGCCCGGGAGGGGATCACGTTGATCTTGTCCGAGGCGTGAGCCATGGTCGGCGTCAGCGTGACCCCGAGCATCGGCTCGAGCAGGATCGGCAGCGCCGGATCGGCGGCCGTGATGCGCTCGAGCGCTCCTGCCGGATCCTGCGGATCCTCGCCGAGCCCGGCCAGCAGCGCGGCGGGGGCCTCGGTCATCACGAACGACGGTTCGGCCGTTGACAGTTTGTGGAGCACCGGCGCCAGCTTCAGCAGCGCGTTGTCGCCCGTCTTGGGCAGGGAGGCATGGCCCGCCGCCCCGTGCGCGGTCACCTTGAAGCGGAAGATGCCCTTCTCGCCGCAACAGACGCCGTAGCGGCGGATCCCGTCGTACTCGAAGGTGCTGCCCGCGCCCTCGTTGAGCAGCATGTCGCAGCGCACCTTGTCGGGGTGGTTCTCGGTCAGCCAGCGAGCGCCGACGTCGCCGCCGGTCTCCTCGTCGGCGCCGAACACGAGCTTCAGCGCTCCGCGGGCCGGACGCCATCCCTCGCGGGCCAGCTCGGCTCCGGCCACCGCCTCGGCGGCGACCTGGGACTTCATGTCCAGCGCTCCGCGTCCCCACAGAAAGCCGCCGTCCACCTCTCCGGACCACGGATCGTGGGTCCACTCGGCGGCGGCGGCGAGCACCGTGTCGACGTGCCCGAGGTAGACCAGCGTCGGGCCCTCGCTCTCTCCCTCCAAGGTGGCGATCAGGTTGGGGCGATCCTCGCTCACCCCGAGCGTCTCGGTGGAGAACCCAGCGTCGGACAGGTACGCCTCGAGATACTCGATCGCCGGTCGCTCATTGCCCGGCGGGTTGACCGTGTCGAAGCGGATCAGGCTCCGGAGGACGTCGATGGTCTCAGCTTGCAGGTCGGTCGTCGACATCGAATCGCTAAGAGCCTACCCGGACGCGATTGATCCTAGGATGAGTCCGTGTCCGACGATGACCTCGCCCTCACGCTCGAGCTGGCCGACCTGGCCGACGAGCTCACCCTGGGCCGCTTCCGGGCGTCGGACCTGGTGGTGGAGACCAAGCCCGACCTGACGCCGGTGACCGAGGCCGATCGCGCGGTCGAGCAGCGGCTGCGCGAGCG
>JALYXK010000438.1 GCA_030947145.1 Actinomycetota bacterium | reverse complement strand
CCGCCAGGAAGGCGGTCAGCAAGGCCAAGGACGTCGTCGAGGAGGCGGCTCCGTTGCCGACTAAGCCGAAAAAGATGGCGCGGAAGCTGGCGACGACGGCGATCAAGAAGATGGCCGGCCGCGTGCTCGAGTCCGGCGCGGAGATGATCCGCAACGCCGCCGATCGCGCCGCCTCCACCGGCGGCGAGGCGATCGGGAACACCGCGCGCGGGGCGATCTGGAACACGGCGCGCGAGGCGATCGGCAACCCCACTCGTAGACGCCTGCCGATTCAGAAGTCGGTCGATGTGGCGGTCCCGCTCCGGGTCGTGTGGGAGGAGTGGATGGCGTTCGAGGTGCTGCCCGAGGGCGTGCACAACGTCACCGAGATCGAGCGGGACGGCAGCGAGCTGGTCGGCCGGACATCGGGCCCTCGTTCCGCCGACTGGGCCGCCGAGGTCCTGGATGAACGGGAACGGCAGAGCTTCGCGTGGCAGTCGCACGAGGGCTCGGACTGTGCCGGCCTGATCACCTTCCACGAACTCAGCGACCGGCTGACCCGAGTCGAGCTGAATCTGGACGTGGTCCCGACCAGCGTGCCCGAGACCGTGCAGCTGACGACGCACCTGGCCGATCGCCACGCCGAGATCGAGCTGCGGCGGTTCAAGGCCCGCCTCGAGCTGATCAACCCCGACCTGTACGAAGAGGACGAGGAGGCTCCTGACGAGGAAGAGGGCGCCGACGAGGACCGCGACGAGGAGGATCGAGCCGACGAGCCCGAGAACCGCGCCGCGGACGAGCCGGACGGCGAGCCCCAAGACAGCGAGCCCGAAGACAGCGAGCCCCAAGACAGCGAGGCCGAAGACAGCGAGGCCCAAGACAGCGACGACGGCCCCGACGACGCCGACCAAGACCCGCACGAAGACCAACCGCAGGACGACCTGGACGAACAGGACGAGGCCGCCTAGCCCCGGCTAGGTCGCCCTTCACGACCTGGAAACGGAGGCTGGAGAAATGTCAACCATGGCAATGCAGCGCGGCGGAGGCGGGGGCGGTTACGTTCAGCGCTCGAGTTCGGCCGGGCTCTACGAGATCCTTGACCTGCTGCTCGACAAGGGACTCGTCATCGACGTGTTCCTGCGGGTCTCGCTGGTGGGAATCGAGCTACTGACCGTCGATGCACGGATCGTGATCGCCAGTGTCGATACCTACCTGCGCTTCGCCGAAGCGGTCAACCGACTGGACCTTACCGAGAGCGGCGGTCAGGGTCTCCCCGAGATCATGGAGAACATCACCGAGAGCGGTGCCGAGAGCAAGACCAAGGGCGTGCTGGAAGGCGCCAAGGACAAACTGTTCGGCTCCGACGAGGATGAAGGCGACGAGGACAGCGAAGGCGGCAGCGGTGGCAGCAGCAGCGGCTCCTCGCGCTCGTCGAGCAAGTCCGGTGCCTCGCGCTCGCGTCAGCGCGCGTCCACCCGGGGACGCTCCTAGGCATGGGGTCACCGGCAACCACTGACACCCCGACAGATTCAGACACGACACGAGCCATGGAAACCGAAGCGGCTACCTACGTCTACGGCGTCCGCGCCGGCGGCCAGGAGCTGCCGGAGATCACCGGCATCGGCGGCGCGCCGCTGCAGGAAATCGCCAGCGACGGCATCGCCGCGCTGGTCAGTGATCTCTCCGACCGCGAGCTCGTGCTCGGGCGCCAGGAGATGACCGCCCACGCCCGCGTGCTGGAGGAGGTCCTCCAGCACGGCACGGTATTGCCGATGCGCTTCGGCGTGGTGATGGCGGGCGAGCCCGCCGTCACGCGCCATCTGCTGGGTGCGCACCGCGCGGAGCTCGAGCAGCAGCTGCACGAGCTCAACGGAAAAGTGGAGCTGAGGGTGCGCGCCGTGTACGACGAGCCGGCGCTGATGCGCGAGGTGGTCAGTGAGGACCAGGACGTCGCGCGGCTGCGGGCTTCGCTGCGCGGCGCCTCGGAGGACGCCACCTATTACGGACGCATCCAGCTGGGCGAGATGGTGGCCCGGGCGGTCGAGCGCAAGCGGGTGCTCGATGCGGCGCAGATGCTGGACGCACTGGCCCCGCTCGCCGTGGCCACCCAGGTCGCGGAGGCCGGGCACGAACGGATCGTGGTCAGCGCGTCGTTCCTGGTGGAGCGCGACCGGATGGCCGAGTTCGACGAGGCCGTGGACGAGATCGGACGCGTGCAGGCCGGCCGGATGCGACTCAAGTACACCGGCCCGCTGCCGCCGCACTCATTCGTCGAGCTGCATGCGGAGGCGTAAGCGAAATGGGTCTCTTCACCGGACTGCTGACGCTCCCCCTGGCCCCGGTTCGCGGCGTGGCCTGGGTGGCCGAGCAGGTCGCCCAGGAAGCCGAGCGGCAGCTCTATGACGAGGACCGGATCCGGGCCGAGCTGATGCAGCTCGAGCTCGACGCCGAGGACGGCAAGCTCGGCGAGGAGGAACGTCATCGCCAGGAAGACGAGCTGTTCGAACGCCTGGCGATGGCCCAGGCCCTTCGATCTGAGGGAAGGGAGATGAGCGCGGATGGCTGAGCGGCGAGGGAACAACCAGGGCAAAGCTTCCAACGATTCCAAAGACTCGGAGGACTCCAAGGGCTCCCAGGGCTCCAATGGCGCAAACGCCCGTCGCCTGTCGGCGCGAGAGGCGGTCGAGTACGTGCGCGAGGACTTTCCGGCGCTCCTCGGGCGTCCGCTCGAGTCGGTGCTGGGAGTGCAGCGCGGTGAGGACAGCGGCTGGCTGGTGATGGTGCAGGTGGTCGAGCTCGAGCGGATCCCCCGGTCCACCGACGTGCTGGGCGCCTACGCCGTGGAGCTCGACAACGAGGGCGAGCTGGTCGGCTACCGCCGGCAGCGGCGCTACAACCGCGGCCAGCCCGACCAGGATTAGTCGTGGCCGGCCTAGACCCAGGACCCGCCCACCGGCTGCCGCAAACCTACGGCCGAGCCGATCTGCAGCCCAGCGGGGGTGGTCCGGCGAACCTCGCGGACATCCTCGAGCGCGTGCTCGACAAGGGCATCGTGATCGCCGGCGACATCCAGATCAACTTGCTGGACATCGAGTTGTTGACGATCAAGCTGCGGCTGCTGGTCGCGTCGGTCGACCGGGCGCGGGAGATGGGAATCAACTGGTGGGAGTCAGATCCGAGTCTCTCCCGAAACGCCAAGGAGCTCGAGGAGGAGAACCGCGACCTGCGCGCCCGCTTGGAGCGCCTGGAGCGAGCGATCGAGCCACGGACCAACGGCGATGACGAAAGCTGAGCGCCAGCTCCAGGCCGCACTGGCGCCACTGATCGGCGATGACGTCGCGGAGTTGATCGCCGCCGCCCGGGTAGAGGCCCGCGAACGCGTGCGGACGCTGCTGGTGGAGGCCATGACCGAGACGATGCTGAACCGTGCGTGCGAACTGGGGGTTCCCGCGCGCACCGGCGGAGGCCCGGCCGCGCCGGCCGGCGGCCGCCCGACCGGGCGAGTCGGGTCCTCCGCTGC
>JALYXK010000239.1 GCA_030947145.1 Actinomycetota bacterium | reverse complement strand
CGCCGCCGAGGAGGCCAGGTCCGAGCGCGCCTGGGCGGTGAAGCCGCGGGAGTAGGCGAGCACGCGACCGCCCGAGTCGAGTAGCAGCAGGTAGGTGTTTTGGGCGCGGGCGTGGTTCAGGACGGCGCCCGAGACCGTCGCGGTGCCGTAGTTACGGGCATCCTGCGCGGTGACCTGCGCACTCGTCTGAAACAGGCTGTCCAGCAGCGTGCTGGCCAGCACGGAGCGCTCGTGCACCCGGGCCTCGATGTCGTTCTTCGACTTGGCCTGTCGTTGGACAGCTCAAGCGCGTACGGCCAGCACGGCGAGCAGGAACAGGCACGCCCCGATCATGGCGGCCACGACGTCCCGACGCTTCATCGGGCCCCGACGAAGGTGGGCGAGAGGACGGGTCATGGCTCGACTATCGGTCGCCGCGCCGGCGAACTTGAATGGCAAGTCAGGCCAACTGAAGCTTTGAGCAGAGCTCTGGACGAATGTTGTAGTCAGTTTTGTAGCTAATCGGCTAAAGGTTCTGGCCCGGTCTGCCGATTAAGCCGTGTGTTTCGGCTCCTGCCGAAGGTTCTCGCCGCTACTGCGCTCGTCGCCTTCTCCCCACTGCTGGCCGTCTGGGGACTCGGCCGTCTGGGCGTCGTCCACTCGCCGGCCCTCGCCGCCGTGCTGGGCGCGGCCCTTTCACTCGCCGCTTATCACCTCGCGGCGACCGTCTGGCAGCGCCGGCGGGACGCCGCCGATGTCCTGTTCGGCGACCTGATGCTCTGGGGCTGGGTCCGGCGCTGCGTGCAGCAGAGGCGAATCACGGACGCCGCGGCGCTGCTCGGAGCGGGACGAGGCACCATCGGGTGCGCCACCTCCGGGCCCGGCACCGCAGGCGGCGCCACCGCCGGGCGCGATCATCTGATGCTGCTCAGCCCGGCCCGACGAGTGCAGATGCTCGAACGGCTGGCCTCGGATCTGGAGGCGCGGGATCCGTACACCCTCGGTCATTCTCGACGCGTGGCCAGATTCTCGGCCCTGATCGGCAAGCGGATGGGAGTGCCGAATGCCGAGCTCAGCCGGATCCGGACCGCGGCGGCCGTACACGACATCGGCAAGCTGCTGACCCCTCTCGATGTCCTGCACAAGCCGGGCGGGTTGACCGATGCGGAATTCGAACTGATCAAGCGCCACCCGTCCGATGGCGCGCGGATGGTGGAGATTCTCGAGGACGGGGCTCTGACCGAGATCGTGCTCCGGCATCACGAGCGGCTCGACGGCTCGGGTTACCCGGGCGGTCTCCAGGGCGAGGAGGTATCGCGCGGCGCGCGGATCATCGCGGTGGCCGACACGTTCGACGCGATCACCTCATCGCGCTCCTACCGAGCGGCCAGGCCGCACAAGCAGGCCCTCGACATCCTGCGGGCCGAGGCCGGAACCCGGCTCGACGAGGACGCGGTGGGCGCGTTCCTCAGCGCATACCTCGGCCGCCGTCCCTTCGGGGCCTGGGTTGCCTTCACCGACATCGCTGAGCGGCTGCTCGCCTGGCTGGCCGGCGACGTCGTCGGCACCGGCAGCCGGCTGGCGGCGATCGCCGCCGGGACGGTCGCCGTCGGCGGTGGCGCGCTGGTGCTGCCTGCGCCGACGCATCATGCCGGCCGGGCCTCGGCTCCCCGGCTGACTCTCAGCCGCGACCGCGTGTCCTCCACCGGCCCCGTCCTGGCCGGCGCCTCCGCGACGCGGGTGCTGCACTCGGGCGCCGCGACCTCGGCGAGCGTCAGGCGCGCCCGGACCGGCGCCGCGAACCGGTCGCATTTCCGGGGTTCGGCGGGGAAACGACACGGGGTGCCGCGCGGCGGTCGGGCCGGCGTCACGGCGCCCGGAACGACGCCGGCGGGCTCACCCACCGGCGCACCAGCCGCGACGTCGTCGGGAGCCGCCGGCCCGGGAGGGTCGGGCTCGGCCAATCCCCCAAGTTCGCCGACAGTCTCGCTGGGGGCCGGATCTACGGCGGGACGGACCCACGTCGGCGTCGGTGTGGGCGCCGCCGGCTCGGGCGCCAAGAGCGTCGGAGCCAGCACCGGTCAGGGCTCAGGTGCCACGAGCGTCGGCGTCAAGGTCACCGGGGGATCCGGCGGCGGCTCCGGAAGCGCCCCGACAGTCAGCGCCGGGGCCTCCGTGGGACAGACCTCGGCCGGGGTCACGGTCACCGTCAGCCCCGGCAAAGGGCCGGTCGGCGTCGGCGTCGGGATCAGCATCGGGGGCCTTCCCCCGATCAAGATCCCCTGAGTCGCTACTCGATGCCCAGGCGGTCGAGCAGGCGCTCGTCCGCGCGCCAATGCCGCCGGACCCGCACCGACAGCCCCAGGTGGACGTGCGTGCCGAGCTGGAGCTCGATCGCCTGCCGGGCGGCGACCCCGATCGCCTTGATCATCTGGCCCCGGGCGCCGATCAGGATTCCCTTCTGCGACTCGGTCTCGACCAGGACGACGGCCTCGACCAGGATCAGGTCCTCGCGGGGCTGGGCGATCGATTCGATCTCGACCTCGACGGCGTGCGGAACCTCCTCGCGGGTGCGCGCGAGGATCTGCTCTCGCACCAGCTCGCTGAGGATCACCGACTCGGACTGATCCGAGCTCTGTCGCGCGTCGAAGTAGAACGGCCCCGGAGCCAGCAGCCCGACCAGGTGGTCGACCAGCGCGCTCACGCCCGCTCCCGTCCGAGCCGAGACGGGGAACACGTCGGCGTCGAGCCCCAGCTCGTCCGCCGCCTGCAGCGCCGCCACGGTGCGGGGGTGGTCGATGCGATCCACCTTGTTGGCGGCGATCACCACCGGTACCGGGGCCGAGGCGAGCAGCCCGGCGATGAAGCGGTCGCCCGCGCCCACCGACTGCTCGGCGTTGATCACGAACAAGCAGCCGTCGGCCTCGCTCAGCTCGCGCTCGACCCGGCGCTGCATCCGCTCGGTGAGCGCGTCGCGGGGACGCTGGACGCCGGGCAGGTCGACGAGCACGAGCTGCCAGCCGGGACCGTTGGCCACCGCCCGGATCGCCCGCCGGGTGGTCTGCGGCTTATCGGAGACGATCGCCACCTTCGCGCCGACGATCGCATTAGCCAGCGTCGACTTGCCGACGTTGGGACGGCCGGCCAGCGCGATGAAGCCCGAGCGCGTGGGCGGTCCCTCCCCGGCGCTCATGAGACCCAGCGCATCAGCTCAGCCTGGAGCGCGAGCATCTCGCCATCGTCGATCTCGTGATCCATCCCGGTGAGATGGAGTGAGCCGTGTAGCACTGCCTCGCGCAGGTCGCGCGTGTGCTCCGGGCAGACGAACACGTCGCCGAGCTCACGCGGACCGGCGGGATCCCCGTCCTCGTCGATCCCGAACGAGAGCACGTCGGTGGCCGAGTCGATCTGGCGGTAGTCGCGGTTGAGCTCGCGGATCCGCTCGGCGTCGACGAACTGGACGGCGAGGTGACCCTCCTCGATTCCGGCGGAGGCCAGCGCCAGCGCGCACAGCTTGCGAATCTCGGTCGTCGAGGGGCGATCGAGACCACCCCGGGCTTCGCCCGCGGTGCCGCCGATCCCAATCACCTCGATCTCGAGCATCTAACGGTCGCTCACGTAACCACGGCTCACCACTACGCCCGCTTTCGCGTCCGCAGCTCAGGCGCCATCCTCTGTCGGTGCTCGGTGTAGGCGGCGACGATCCTGCGCACGAGCTTGTGGCGGACGACGTCCTCCTCGCCGAAGCGGACGAACTCGATACCCTCGACCCCGTCGAGGATGTCGGAGACCACGACCAGACCCGAGTCCTCCTCGCGCGGGAGGTCGATCTGGGTGATGTCCCCGGTGACGACCATCCTCGAGTTGAAGCCCAGCCGGGTCAGGAACATCTTCATCTGCTCGGGGCTCGTGTTCTGCGCCTCGTCGAGGATGATGAAGCTGTCGTTGAGCGTGCGACCGCGCATGAAGGCCAGCGGAGCCACCTCGATCACGCCGCGCTCGAGATGAGCCGAGACACGCTCGGGCTCCAGCATGTCGTGCAGCGCGTCGAACAGCGGCCGCAGATACGGGTCGACCTTGGCCATCAAGTCGCCCGGAAGGAAGCCGAGCCGCTCGCCCGCCTCGACCGCGGGACGGGTGAGGATGATCCGGTTGACCTCGCGCCGGGACAGCGACGCCGCGGCCAGAGCGACCGCGAGAAACGTCTTCCCGGTTCCCGCCGGCCCGATGCCAAAGGTGATGGTGTTATTGCGGATCGAGTCGACGTAGCGCTTCTGGTTGACGGTCTTCGGCGCGACTTTGGTGGCGCGATGCCGCCAGACGACGTCCTCGAGAATCTGCGCCGGCGATTCGTGCTCGTCGAGGGCGCGAGTCACCGCTTCGATCGTCCCCGGGGCAATCTCGTGGCCCTGGGCGATCAGCTCGGAGAGCTCCCGGACCACGCTGATGGCCGCCTCCACCGCGTCGGCCTGACCGTCGAGGGTGAGCACGTTCCCGCGCAGGTGGACACGGCAGTCGAGGTGCTCCTCGAGCGCGCGCAGAACCTTGTCCTCGCTCCCGGCCAGCTCGGCGGCGACCGCGTTATCGAGCTCGACCTGCCTACGCATTCTGTCCCGCCTTGATCAGCGCCTCACGCACGCGGGCGGAGGCGCGCTTGCCGTCCGCCCGGCCGCCGGACCTGGACATCACCGTCTTCATCACGGTCCCCATCTCCTTCGGCGTGCTCGCGCCGGTCTCCGTGATCGCCGCGGCGACGATCGCATCGAGCTCGCCGTCGTCGAGCTCGGCCGGGAGATAGCGCTCGATCACCAGCGCTTCGGATTCTTCCTGCTCGGCCAGCTCGGGGCGATTTCCGTCCCGGAACTGCGTGGCGGCCTCAAGCCGGCGCTTGCGCTCGCGCCGGAGCACGGCGAGCTCGTCATCCGAGCCGTCCTTCGCCGCCTTCTGAAGCTCGGACAGGACCAGCCGCAGCGCTCCGGCGAGTTGCTTCTCTCCCGCCTTCATCGCGCTCGTCATGTCCGCGCGTACCTGTTCGATGGCCGTCAACTCAGATCAAGGATAGACCGCCACGGCGACGGCCCGCCGAGCGAGGTGGCTCCGGCCGCGGGTCACGCGGGGCGGACGCTGATCCCGTCCGCCCGGAGCTCCTCGCAGACGACCTCCAGCACGCTCCCGCGGGCGGCGCCGGACGGCAGGTAGCAGCGCGTGTAATCGGCCGTGTAGCCCGAGCACTG
>JALYXK010000215.1 GCA_030947145.1 Actinomycetota bacterium | reverse complement strand
GCCGAGCTGCTCGAGAGCAAGCGGATGGCCGAGCTGATGGACTACGCCGCCTCGGTGTACGACGTCGTGATCGTCGACACCCCGCCGATCGGCGTGGTCAGCGACCCGATCTCGCTGGTCCACCAGGTCGACGGCGTGCTGATCATCAGCCGTCTCGGCCGCAGCCGTAGAGACCACGCCACCCGCCTGCTCAAGCAGCTGCGCGGACTGAACGCCCAGATCCTGGGAGTGGTGATCAACGGCTTCCAGCCTAATGCGGGCGGCTACTACGGCTACTACTACGGCACGGACGGCGAGCCGGCGAGCGACGATCCCCCCCGGCGCCGGTTGCCGGGACGATCGCGCCAGACCTCCAAGAGCCGGTAGTCCCCACTCCCAGCTCGGTAGTTCGCGAGGACCCGCGCGAGCACCATCAGCCTCCATGCGAATCCTCACGCTGACGAACATGTATCCGACCGTCGCTCATCCGGCGTACGGCACATTCGTCAGCGACCAGGTGGCGGCGCTGCGCCGCCACCCTCGGGTCGAGCGGTGCGACGTGATGTTCGTGGATGGCCGTACGAGGCGCTCGAACTATGCCACCGCGTTCCCCCGCCTGACCCGCACTGTCGCGCAACACCCGGTCGACGTGATCTATGCGCACTACGGGCTCACCGGCGCGATCGCGGCGTCGCAGCGGCGGACCCCGACGGTGGTGATCTACCACGGCGGCGACCTCGAGACGACCCACTGGCAGCGGACGATTTCGCGACTGGCCTACCGGTTGGCCAGCGACAACATCTGCGTGTCCCGGCGCGCGATGAAGAACCTGCCGGGACCGGCGCACCACCTGACCTGCGGCCTGGACCTGATGTTATTCGCGCCCCGCGACCGCACAGAGGCCCGGTCTCGCTTTGGGGTGCCGGACGATGAGGCGGCGCTGCTGTTCCCTTCCTGGCCGGAGAATCGGGTGAAGGCCTACCCGCGCTTTGCCGCGGTGCTCGGCGAGCTGCGGCGCCGGGGGCGTCGGGTTCGCGAACTGCACTTGACCGGACTGGCCCGTGAGGAGGTCCCGACGATCATGGCCGCCGCCGATGCCATGGTCCTGACCTCCGTGCGGGAGGCCTCCCCCGTCGCGGTGATGGAGGCGCTGGCCACGGGATTGGGCGTCGTCGCCACCCCGGTGGGCGACGTCGAGCAGATGCTGGCGGGCGCCCAGAACGCCAGGGTGCTGCCGTTCGATGTCGGCGCCTTCGCCGACGCCACCGAAGCGGTGCTCGCCGGCGATCCGCCCGAGCGCCGGCCCGATCCGCTCAGCCTCCGGTTCTCCGATATGGAGATCACCGATCGTCTGGTTGAGATCCTCGAGCGCGCGAGCGGCCGGGACTGAGCGGCGGGGCGATCCGGATGCGAGTGGCCCTGGCCTGCGACTGGTTTCTCAAGTACACGTGCGCGCAGGCCGCCGCGATGGCGCGGGCCGGCGCCGACGTCGTGCTGCTGTGCCGCGATCACAGCCTCGAGTTCGGCGGTGACGCCGACGAGCGTCACGCCACGATCGGCATCGCCCGCGACGCGGGGGTGCTGGTGCTCGAGGCGCCCGGACGGCTATGGGATCCGAAGGCGGTCCCGGTGCTGCTTCGCATCCGCCGCCGGATCGCCCGCTTCGCGCCCGAGGTGATCCACCTGCACGACGGCAGCGTCGACCCGCGGGCCCTGGCGTTGCTGCCCCGGGTGACCACGGTGATGACCGTCCACGACCCGACCGTCCATCCCGGCCATCCCGAGCCACGACTGTTGGCGCGGCGCTGGGTGTTGGAATCCTCCAAGCGCGCGCTGAAGGCCCGGGCCAAGGCCGTGGTGATCCACAGCGATCACCTTCGCCCCGAGGTCGAACTGCGGCCCGGCCAGCGGTGCGTGGTCGTGCCCCACGGCCTCGACCTCCGCGACGAGCCGCTCTCGCCGCCGCGTTTGCCGGTGGTTGGATTCTTCGGTCGCCTGCAGCCGTACAAGGGCATCGAGGTGCTGGCGCGCGCCATGCCGCGCGTCTGGGAGACCCGTCCCGACGTCGAGCTGCGGGTCTCCGGGTCTGGACCGGTGGACGTCCCGCTGGCCGATCCCCGGGTCCGCCTCAATCGGGCGTACCTGCCCGAATCCGGCGTCGAGGCCTTCTTCCGGAACACCTCCTTGGCGGTGCTTCCCTACACCCAGGCCTCGCAGACCGGGGCCGGGAGCGTCGCCGTGGGATTCGGCGTCCCGGTGGTGGCCAGCCGGCTCGGAGGACTACCCGACCTCGCGCTGGACGATACGTACCTGTTCGACGCCGGAGACGACGCCGGGCTCGCCAAGGCCATCCTCAGCCACATCGACGACGATGACGCCGTGCGCAGCCGGGTCCTCACCGAGGTGGCCGCGCCGAAGAGCTGGGACGCCACCGCGGTTGCGCTGCTCGAGCTCTACGCTCAACTGCTGAGAGAGCCATGAGGGTCCTCTTCATCGGGCCCAACCTGGGAGCCGGGGGGGCCGAGCGGCAACTGTCCATCCTCGCCCCGCGACTGCGCGAACTCGGGTTCGACGCCCGGGTCATCGCCCTCGACGCCGGCGGTCCGTTCGTCGAGCCGCTGCGACGCCGCGGAGTGCCGGTCGAGGTGGTGGGCATGCGCCACCAGGCCGACCTCCGTCGGCTGGTGCGCTGTCCGCTGGTCCGGGACTTCGCCCCCGACGTGGTCGTCTCCCGCAGCGTGAGCGGGGCCTGCGTCGGGCAGGCCGTGGCCGGCTGGCGGCGGGCTCGACACGTGTGCAACGACCACATGCAGGTGGGAATGACCCTGCCGCCTCGGCGCGAGGCGATGATGCGACTGATCGCCCCCCGACTCGACATGGTGATCGGCGTCGCCCCGGAGCAGGGGGCGATCTGGCAGCGCCGGGGATGCCCGGCCGACCGCTTCGCCGTGGTGGCCAACGGGGTGGAGGCGCCGGAGGTGGCTGAGGGCAGGGATGACCTGCGGCGTAAGCTGGGGATCGCCCCCTCCGCGGTGGTCGCGTTGCTGGTGGCCAACTTGCGCTCCGAGAAGCGGGTCCCGGATTTCGTCGAGGCCGTCCGACGGGCGCGCAGCACGCGACCGGAGCTGGTCGGGCTGATCGTCGGCGACGGAGCCGAACGCGTCGCCGTGGAGCGCGCAATCGATGGAGACCCCGGTGTGCGTTGGCTGGGAGAGCGAGATGACGTGCCCAGGCTGATGAAGGCGTCTGACCTGCTCGTCCTCTCGAGCGCCTTCGAGGCCGCTCCGATGGCGATTCTCGAGGCGATGGCCTCCGGCCTGCCGGTGCTGGCCACCAACGTCGGCGGAGTTTCCGAGCTCGTCCTCGACCGCGTCACCGGACTGCTCGTGGCGCCCTCGGACCCCCCGGCGATAGCCGAGCAACTGGCCATACTGGCGGCGGATCCCGCCCTGCGCCGGGCCCTGGGCGACGCCGGACTCGAGCGCCAGCGCGCGAGCTGGAGCGCAGCGGCGATGGTCGAGGGATACGCCGGCATCCTGCGGCGGCTGGCCGAGCGTCCGCGTTCGCCCCGGGTCCGCTCGACGTCGTTCGTATCATCGAAGCTCCGCGGTTGTCCCCGGGCTCCCGGGGCCTAGGCCAGACGATGTCAGCGCTTTCATTCTCGAACCGCCCCCGGCCCAACCTCCAGCGCGCCGGTTTGGCGCTCGCCGCCGGGTTGGGGCTGGTCATCCTCGGGCTCGTCTGCGGACGAATCGCCACCTCGCATTACGAGAAGACCGCCCTCGAGGGCGCGATCGGCCTCCCCGCGCTGGCGCTCCTGGGCACGCTGGCCTACCGGCGCCCGGCCTGGGGCGCGATCGGCCTCGGCGTCGCTCTCGTGGCGATCCCCAGCTACGCAGCCCCGAGCAAACTGCACTTCGTCCTGCATCCCGCGCTGGCCATCGCGGTGCTCCTGGCCCTCGCCGTGGTCCTCCGGGCGGTCGCCGGCCGCAAGAGCCGGTTCTCGGGAATCGACACCTGCGTCGCCCTGTTCGTCGCCGCGATGGTGATCGCGGTTCTGCTCGGCCCGCGGTCATGGAAGGAGGCGACCTCCCAGCTCTGGGTGTGGCTGGCGGCCTACATCGGCGGCCGGATGATCGCCTCGAGCCGCCCGCTCAAGGAGACGCTGGCCAAGACCGTCGTGTTCGCCAGCACCGCGCTGACCCCCTTCGCGATCGCCGAGGCGGTGGGCCTCGGTAACCCATTCTGGAACCTCGGCTCGGGCGGCCCGGCGGCGGTCTGGGGGCATTCGGATCTGCGAGCCGGTGAGTCGTTCCGGGTCGAAACCGCGTGGGGCCACCCGATCGCGTACTCGATGTTCGTCGCGGTGGCCATCGTGTTCGCGCTCGTGCTCCTGGGCGCCGCGCGCAGCCGGCGCGAGCGCCTGCTGTACACGGGGTGCATCGCTGCGCTGCTGCTCGACGAGGTGCTGACGCTCTCGCGGGCGGGCTGGGTCACGCTCGGGGTCGCCGTTCTGCTGATGGCCGCCGGGCGCCGGCGCGGCGGCGCCGGACGGATCGCGCGCCGGGCCATCGTGGCGGGCGTAATAGCGGTGCTGGCGCTCGCCGTGGCTTTCCCCAGCGTAGCCAGCGTCCCGCTGTCGCTCGTCGGCCTGCAGAGCGACGCGACCAGCACGAACAATCAGGCGCTTTCCTCGACCGCCAGCTACCGCACCGGGCTGTACTCGGCGGCGATCCGCGGGGGCGTAGGATCGCTGTTCGGGAACAAGACCAGCAAGCTGTCGGGCTCCGTCGCCATCGGGGCCTCGTCGATTGACAGCGAGTACCTCCTGCTGCTCGACCAGTGGGGCGAGGTGGTCACGATCGGGTTCCTGCTGATCGTGGGGGGCCTGGCGATTCGATCGCTGTCCGACCAGGAGGACGAGTGGACCAACGCGTTCACCGTGTCGGGCGTCGGCTGCGCGGTCGCGCTGGCCTCGGTGGCGCTGATCACCCAGCAGGAGTACCTGATCTGGCTGCTGATCGGGCTGTCGGCGGCGCCGAAGCCGCTCCGGGGCTCCTCGACCGTGCTTCCGGGGCGTGGGGTGGGCTTTCCGGGAGGTTTGGCAGGGCAGGCGGCGCCGAGATTGCCGGCGGTCCGGGAGCGCACGAACCTCGAGGTGGTCGCGGCTGCGATGCGCCGCCGGTGGTGGATTCTCGTGCTCTGTCCCGTGATCGCCGGAGGCGTGGCCTTGGAGGCCTCCAAGCAACAGCAGCCGACGTACACGACCTCGGCGGCGCTGCTCTTCCAGGTGCCCAACTTCGACCAGATCCTCTACGGGGTCTCGTTCCAGTCGGTCTCGGTCGACCCCAACCGCCGGGCCAGCACGAACCTGAGCCTGGCCACGCTCCCGATCCTCTCGCGGCGCACGGCAGCGGCCATCGGTGGCGTGAGCGCCAGCCGAGTGGCCGCCGACGTAAAGGTCTCCCAACGTGGCCAGTCGAGCATGTACGCGGTTACCGTGACCGATCGCAACCCCGCTCTGGCGGCGCGGATCGCCAACGCCTACGCGACCCAGTACGTGCTGTTCAGCAAACAGTCGGCTCAGGCCCAGATCGCCGCGGCCACGACCGTGATCGAACGGCAGCTCGCGGCGCTGTCCCCGGCGGCGAGGCAAGGCGCGAGCGGCCTGGCGCTGACCAAGCGGATCGAGCGACTCAGGACGGTTTCCTCGCTCGAGAACGGGAACGCTGAGCTGGTGGCCGACGCGGTCGTCCCGCCTCTGCCTTCCTTCCCACACAACTCGAAGACCGCCAAGTACGGCGCGCTGATCGGCCTGCTCATCGGCCTCCTGCTCGTCGTCT
>JALYXK010000211.1 GCA_030947145.1 Actinomycetota bacterium | reverse complement strand
TCGCCCTCGCTCTGGCGGCCAACTTCGACCCCATCGCGGCCGTGGTCGTCGGCCTTCTCTTCTTCGGCGTCGTGTTTGCGCTGAACTCGGCCGTGCACTCCTATCTCATTCTCGCCTACGCCGACGGTGACAAGGTCGCGATGAACATCGGCTTCTACTACATGGCGAATGCCGGCGGACGCCTCGGCGGCACCGTCCTCTCCGGCGCCCTCTACCAATGGCAGGGCCTCGAGACCTGTTTGTGGGCATCGACCGCGTTCGTCCTCGCCGCCGGCGTCCTCTCGCGCCTGCTGCCCGATAAGGCCCTTGACCGTGGCCGGTCCGCGGCGCCCGCGATCGCCGGCTGAACGGGTAGGCGACCGCTAGTGAGATCCTGGGCCGAGAACGCCGGTGAGGTGCAGGATCACGAGGACGAGCACGGCGACGGCCACGATGATGGGAACCACCAGGCCGCGCCGAGCGCGATCGGGCGGCATATCGTCTTCGGGCATCGGAACTCCTTTGAGTGTCAGCTGACGTCGCGGCGAGCGATGGCAATCGATCCGGCGATGGCGGCGAGGGCGGCGTAGGCGGCGAGCAGCAGCGCGCCGAACGCGGGGGCGAGCAGGTTGGCGGCGCTTTGGGTCTGGATCGCTCCGGCGAGCGCGCCGCCGCTTGCCCCCGGAGCGAATTTGCCGGCCGCTGGGACGTTCTCGATCAGGGTGGTTTCGATCAGCAGCAGCCAGACGCATAAGCCGACGACGGTGCCGACCTGGTTGCGGACGATCGCGCCGACGCCGACGCCGATCGCCGCCCACAGTGCGGCTGCGGCGGCCCCGCCGGCGAGCAGCTGAATGTAGTCGCCGGCGCTGAGCGCGATCTGGATGCCGCGCCCGGCGAGGCCGGCGCTCTCGAGCCCCGCGGTGAGCGCTTCGGCGAGCAGACCGAGCGCGAGGCCGCCGAGAGCGCTCGCCGCCACCTTGGCCGCGATCACCCGTGCCCGACTCGGCGTGGCCAGGAAGGTCGGGCGGATCGTGCCGTGGCGGACCTCACCGGTGATGGAGAGGGCCCCGAGCAGCGCGCCGAACAGCGAGCCGATGCTCGTACCCCAGCCGAGCACCTTGAGCTGGTTGTCGTGGCGCATCAAGGTTCCGGCGCTGAAGCTGAAGACGTGCAACAGCACGATGAGCGCCACCAGGCCGACCATCCAAAGCGGCTGCTGCAAGACCGAGCGGGTGGTGCGCTGCTTGAGCAGCTCTGAGCGCAGCGGCGCGGTCATGCCGGCCCCTTCCCGGTCAACTCGAGGTACAGGTCCTCCAGCGTCCGGGCGCCGGCCGGCAGTGCGTCGAGGCGCACGGTGGCGATCAGGCGACCGTCGTCGATGATCACGACCTGGTCGACGGTCTGGGCGATCTCGGCGAGCACGTGGCTGGAGATCAGGACGGTGCGGCCCTGCGCCGCGATCTGACGTAGAAGTCCCCGCAGCCAGTGAACTCCGGCCGGATCAAGCCCGTTGGCGGGCTCGTCGAGCAGCAACAGATCGGGGTCGCCGAGGAGCGCGCCGGCCAGTCCCAGCCGCTGGCGCATCCCGAGCGAGTAGCTCCTCACCAGGCGGTCCGCTGCCCCTGCGAGTCCGACGAGGTCGAGCAGCTCCTCGACGCGGCCGGTGGCAATCTCGCTGGCGAGCGCGAGGGCGCGTAGGTGGTTGCGGCCGGAGCGGCCGGGGTCGAAGTCGCCTGATTCGAGTACCGCGCCGACCCGGCGGGCGGGATGCTCGAGCTCCTCGTAGCGGCGGCCGAAGATGAGCGCCTCCCCCGCCGTGGGTCGCGCGAAGCCGAGCAGCATCCGCAGGATCGTGGTCTTGCCCGCGCCGTTGGGGCCGAGCAACCCGGTGATCGTCCCCGGCCCGAGCGCGAAGGTGACCTCCTGCACCGCGAACAGGTCGCCGTAGCGCTTGCTCAATCCGCGGGCTTCGATGACGGGGCGGATCGTGTCGCCGAGCACCCCGCGATTCCGGGCTGGTCGTTCACAGTGTCTTGGTTTCGTCATCTGGATGAGATCGGCGTTTCTGGGTCCGGCGAGCCATCGGCTGGTGGACGTTCAGTGCATCGCCGCTCGTTGGGCAGTGAGGGGCCGGAATGTCGGGACAGCGACGACGGCGATGAGGGCCAGCACCGACGCGATCAGCGCGCCGGCCAGAGCGCCGTCTTGGTAGCCGCCCGCCAGTCCGGCGCCGCTTCTCGCACCGGCGCCGAGCGCGACGGCGGAGAAGATCGAGATGCCTAACGCCCCCCCGATCTCGTGCGCGGTGCTCAACAGCCCCGAGGCGATCCCGGCGCGCTCGCCGACAACGTCCGACATGGCGGTGACCGAGACAGCCACGAAGCTCAGGCCGACGCCGAAGCCGACGAGCAGGAAACCCGGCAGTAGTTCGGTGGCATAGGCGGCGTCATCCGACGCGCCGCTGAGCAGGAGGTTTCCGCCCACGACCAGGGCAAGCCCGCCGATCACCACACCGCGCGCGCCGATCCGCGTCAGAAGCCGGGGACCCACGTGCGCCGCGACCCCGGTCACCAGCACCAGCGGTAAGAACGCCAGCCCGGTATCCAAAGCCGATGCGCCGAGGACGTTCTGCAAGAACAGCGAGTTGAGGAAGAACGTGCCGACCAGGATGCCGGTTGCGCCAAGCATGACCGTCGCGCCGGAGACCAGCGGGCGGGACCGCCAGGTCGCCGTCGGTATGAGTGGCCGCCGCGCCCGCCGTTCGACCGTCGCGAACGCGGCCAGCAGGGCGGCCGATGCGGCGAGCAGCACCAGCGTGCGGGCTGAGCCCCAGCCGTGGGAGCTCGTGCCCTCGACCGCATAGACCAGAAGCACCAGCCCGGAAACGAGGGTCAGCGCCCCCGGCAGATCGAGATTTGAAAGCGACCCCGAGCGGGTGCGCGCGGCGGGCACGATCCGCCAGGCGAGGACCGCAGCCAGGATGCCGACCGGGACGTTGATGAAGAAGACCCACTCCCAGCTCAACCAGGTGGTGAACATTCCGCCAAGGAGCACTCCGGTGGCGGCGCCGCCCCCGGCGATCGCGCCCCAGGCGCTGAGCGCGGTCGTGCGCTGAGCGCCGGTATAGGTAGTCGCGATGATCGACAGGGCAGCGGAAGAGAGCATCGCCGCTCCGAGGCCCTGCACACCCCGGGCCACGATCAGTGCCGCCGATGTTGGCGCCAGGCCGCTCGCCAGCGAAGCCGTGGTGAAGGTGATCAGGCCGGTGAGGAAGATCGCTCGGCGGCCCAGCAGATCCGTGAGCCGACCGCCCAGCAGCAGCAGCCCGCCGGTGAACAGCGCGTATGTGCTCACCACCCATTGCAGATCCTTGGCGGCGAAGTCGAGCTCCCGGCCGATCGACGGGAGCGCGACGTTCACGACCGTAACGTCGAGGATGACCATGAACTGCGCTACGCAGATAAGGCCGAGCAATGTCCATGGCTCGCGCCGCGGCGAGGAGGCAAGCGCAGGTGCGGCTCGAAGCTTCGTGGTTGAGTGCATAGCTGTCGCCTTTACAGTCGTGTAAAGCGACAGCGTACAGATCGCTTTACACTGCTGTCAAGTCACATGGACGCGTCAGCCCCGGACTCTCGCCAGACGAACGCCGACCGCAGCGTGGAAGCGATCCTCGACGGCGCCGAGCGACTGCTCCAGCGCCGCGAGCAACCGAGCATCCTCGCCGTCGCTCACGAGGCCGGCGTCTCGCGCCCCACGGTCTACGCTCACTTCGGAGACCGGCAGCGATTGTTAGAGGCGCTGGTGGAACGGACGGTCCGCCGGGCGCTGGTGGCGATCGATTCGGCCGAGCCCGACCGGGGGCCGGCCTTCGACGCGCTGCGACGACTCATCGCCGCGAGCTGGGAGGACCTCGGTCACCATGAGGAGATCGCCGACGCTGCCGCCGCCCAGCTCAGCACGTCCGCCATGCGCCGCGCCCACGAGTCGGCCCGCGCCGCAATCCTGAAGGTCATCGAGCGGGGCCGCCGCGAGGGCGCGTTCCGCACCGACCTCACGACGGGCTGGCAGGTCACTACCTGCCTGGCGATGATTCACGCCGCGGCCGAGGAGGTCCGCGCCGGCGAGCTGGATTCGGCCGCTGCGCTCGAGCTGCTCTGCGCCACCATCACCCACCTGCTTCGAGCACCAGCCTCCTAGGCCGGCAAATCGTGAAGGTCCGCTCCCTTGGGTCGCGCAGCTAGATGATGTAGACGGGCACGCCGACGCGGACCTTGCTGTAGAGGTCGATTACGTCGGGGATCGTCATGCGGATGCAGCCGTGCGAGGCGGTGTGGCCGATGGATCCGTATTCGCTTGGGTCGATCCCGTGGATACCCGCGCCGCCGTCGAAGGACATGAAGCGCGCCTTCAGCGGGTCGGATGGCCCAGGGGGAACGACTGTGCCGGCCAGCGAACCGGCCCAGGAGTCGTTGGGCACGTACCACGGTGGGTCGACCTGCATCCATTGGATGTGCCACAGCCCTGCGGGGGTGTCTAGACCTTGCATGCCGACGGCGATCGGATACGTGTTGCTCAGCTTGAGGCGCCGGTAGAGCCGGAGCGTGAAGGTGCCGCGGTCGACCACGATGTAAGCCGGATAGCGGGCAGCGAGCTGGGAGGTGCTCACCGCTGGCCGGACGACATGCACCGGCACCGCGATCGAGCGGGCAGCGTCGGGGTGAATCAGCGCGTACCTGACTCTGCCGCTCAGCAGCTTCGAGTTGACGCTCACCCCGTCGTGGCTGGGGACTGGCGCGAGCGTGCCGCCCGGATCCGGTTGGGCGGTCGCGTCGCGTGCGGGCCGGGCGATTCTCGCGCGGATACGAGCCGTGAACTCCCGGACCGCGCGACGGTCGTAGCTGTAGACCGGCGGGATGTCGACATTGAGCCGGTCGCCGAATAGCCCGCGGAAGGTGCGACTGATGATCGAGCCGCTTCGGCTGCGGTTCAGCGCCTGCTGAACCAGCGCGCTGAGGTCGACGGAGCGGTGAGCCTGGCGAGCGCTGAGCGAGAACGTCCGCGAGTGGTAACGGACCGTGACCGGCATGTCGAGCGAGGCGGCAAGCTGGCGGTTCAGCCGGCGACGCGCCGGCGCCAGCTTCAGTCCTCCGAGATCGACGCCGGCGACGCGCACGCCGTTCGCGATCACGGCTCTGCGGCCCTG
>JALYXK010000202.1 GCA_030947145.1 Actinomycetota bacterium | reverse complement strand
GTCCTGGGGATGGCCGCTGGGGCCGCCGCCTGGTGGGTGGTGGTCGCCGGGATGACCGTGGACGGCTATCCCGGTCTGGAGCGGTTCTATCTACCCGCCGCGGCGCTAACCTGCGTGCTGGCCGGGGTCGGCGTGGTGCGAATCGGCGCGCTGGCCGGCGAGCTGGCGGCCAGACTGGGGAGCGAGGCCTTCGTGCGGCCGGTGGCCCTGCTCACCGCGCTCGCCGCCGTGATCGTCTCCTACGCGTTCGTCAGCGGCCGGGTCGACTACGCCCGGGCTCAGGAACCGCTGGCCGAGCGCGCCGTGACCCGGCTGGACCAGCTCAGCACGGCGGTGGCCGCGGTCGGCGGGCACCGCGCCGTCTACCCCTGCGACTCGAGCTTCGCCGCGGTCAATCACTCGGCGCAGACGGCGCTGGCCTGGAAGCTGCACGTGACCCTTGAACGCGTCGGCACCTCGATGCGCTACCCCGGGCTGTTGTTCGTCGGACCGCACGATTCGATCGATGGCGGCCGCGCGCCGATCAACCGGTACTTCAACCGAAAGCAGCTGATCAAGACCGTGGGCCCCTGGAGGGTATACCGCGTCTACCGATTCGGCCACTCGACGGCTTGCGTCGGAAGCTGAGCCCGCGCACCGCGTCGGGGTCCGGTGGTGCGGGACCGTGCCGGCAGTTCAGCGCAGGGTCGCGCCGCCCTGGCGCCGGCCGTAGAGGTATCCGATCAGCGCGGCGGTGACCTGCGGGTCGAACTGGCTACCCGCGCACCGGCTCAGTTCCTCCACCGCGTCGGCGTGCGAGGCGGCCGCGCGGTAGGGGCGGTCCGAGGTGATCGCGTGGTAGGTGTCGGCGGCGATGATGATCCGGCTCCCCAGCGGGATCTGATCGCCGAGCAGCCCGTCGGGATAGCCGCCCCCGTCCCAGCGCTCGTGCTCGTGGCGAACGATCCGGGCCACGGTGCCGAGCCCCGGCAGCACGCGGAGGATCCGCTCGCCGACCACCGGATGCTCCCTCATCAGCTTCCACTCGGCGTCGGTCAGGGGTCCGGGCTTGTGGAGGATCTCGTCGGGGATCGCCACTTTGCCGATGTCGTGCAGGAGCGCCGCCGACTTGACTCTTTCGACCTCGTGGCTGCTGCAGCCGAGGTTTCTGGCCACGGCTCCGGACATGTCGATTACCGCCTCGGAATGCTCCCCCGTGTAGCGATCGCGCTCGAGCAGCGCCACCGCGAGCGCCTCGATCGCGTCCTGCTGGGGAGCGCTCGTGCCCTCTGGCTCTGCAGTCGCCGCCGGGCCGGCGGCGTGGACGGCTCGCCCGCCGCCCATTCCCTGGGCGTGGACGCAGGCCGCCCGGGCGCTGGCCAGCAGACCCTCGGGGCTCATGCCGCGGAGCAGGTCGGCAACCCCCATCGACGAGCCGGCGGCGCGGATCGCGCCTTCGCCGGCCACCTCGAGTTCCACCAGCAGGCGCTCGAGCGAGGGCCGGGCGGTCTCGGCGTCGGTGTCCGGGAGGAGCAGGCCGAACTCGGCCGGCCCGGTGCGGCCCACCAGGTCGTTGGTCCGCACGGCCTTGGCCAGTCTCGAGGCGGCCCCGGTCAGCAGCTCGTCGCCGGCCTTGAAGCCGTGCTTGACCTCGAGCTCGGCGAAGTCGTCGACGGTCACCACGGCGACGGCCAGCCGGCGCTGGTATCGGCGGGCGCGCTCGACCTCCTCGGCCAGCCGGCCGCGGAACGCCCGCGCGCTGAGCAGGCCGGTGATCCCATCGAGCCGGAGCGCGCGGACCCGGTCGGCCTCCAGCTCGGCGACCCGCGCCCGTAGCGTCGTCAGCTCGAGCAGCAACTCGTCGTTCTGAGCCTTCCCGAACATGCCACGTCCCTATCGGCAGTTCGCGCCGATCTCTGAATGGCCAGTTCGTCCAGTTTGGGACGGGTTCGCTTCAGGTCGCGTCGCCCGGGAGGCGTCCGGGCGCGCACGGAGAATGTCAGGGCGATGATCGTCCTCGGAATCGACCCGGGCACCGCCAGCACGGGCTACGGCGTGATCTACGGCGCGGGCTCCAAGCTACGCGCGCTCGGGGACGGGGTGATCCAGACTCGGGCTGGAATCCCCCTCGAGCAGCGTCTGGCCGACATCCACGCTCGCGTCGTGGAGCTGATCGACCGGCACCGGCCCGATGCGGTGGCGATCGAGGAGCTCTACTTCGGCGCCAACGCCCGGACGGCTTTCGCCGTGGGCCAGGCCCGCGGCGTCGTGCTGCTGGCGGCGGGGCAACGCGGAATCCCGTCGCGGTCCTACACCCCGCAGCAGGTCAAGGGCGCGGTCTGCGGGCACGGCCGGGCGGGGAAGGACCAGGTCGGGCGGATGGTGGCCACGCTGCTGGGGCTGGCGGAGGTACCGACCCCCGACCATGCGACAGATGCCCTCGCGGTGGCGATCTGCGACCTCAACCGCGCCCCGTTCGCCGAGGCGGTAAGCCGGGCATGATTGCCCTCATATCCGGCACGGTGGTGGTCCGGCGCTCCGACCACGTGGTGGTCGATTGCGGCGGGGTGGGATACCGGCTCGCGGTTTCGACCGAGACGCTCAGGCGCGTGCCCGCGCTCGACCACGACGTGCGGCTGCACACGCACCTGGTGGTTCGCGACGACGCGCTCGCGCTCTACGGGTTCGCCACCGAGGAGGAGCGCGAACTGTTCCTGATGCTGCTCGGCGTGCAGGCGGTGGGGCCGAAGGTGGCGCTGGCGGTGCTCTCGGCCGGACCGCCGCGCGAGCTGCTCGGCGCGCTCGCCGCCGGCGATTCCGCCCGCTTTCAGGCGGTCCCCGGGATCGGCAAGCGCACGGCAGAGCGAATCATCGTCGAGCTGCGCGAGAAGGTCGGAGCGACGCTCCCGGAGAACGTGATCTCGATCACCCGCTCCAACGACCCCTTGGTGATCGCCCGCGAAGGCCTGCTGGGCCTCGGCTACACCACCCAGGAAGCGGAAGCGATGCTCGATGGCGCCTCGGGTGAGCAGCCCGAAGAGCTGATCGCCCACGCGCTGAGGACCGCGCGCCCATGAACGACGACGCGGCGCGGGTGCAGGCGCCCGAGGTGTTGCCCGAGGACGACCTCGAGCGCTCGCTGCGGCCGCGCCGGCTGATCGACTTCGTCGGCCAGGAGACCCTCAAGGACCAGTTGTCGGTCTCGATCGCCGCCGCGGCGAGCCGGGGCGAGGCGCTCGACCACGTGCTGTTCGCCGGCCCTCCCGGGCTCGGGAAGACCTCGCTGGCCCAGATCGTGGCCGCCGAGCTTGAGGTGCCGTTCATTCAGACGGCCGGGCCGGCGCTCGAGCGCAAGGGCGACATCGCGGCGTACCTGACCGCGCTGGAGCCGCGTTCGGTGTTCTTCGTCGACGAGATCCACCGCCTCCCCCGAGCGCTCGAGGAGACCTTCTACCCGGCGTTGGAGGACGGCCATCTGCCGATCACGGTGGGCCAGGGCGCCGGAGCCCGCGTGTTCACGATCGACCTGCCGCCGTTCACGCTGATCGGCGCCACCACGCGGACCGGCCTGCTGACCACGCCGCTGCGGGATCGGTTCGGCATTCAGCACCGGCTCGAGCATTACGCCGTGGATGATCTGGCCATGATCGTGCGGCGCTCGGCCCGGCTGCTGCAGGTGTCGATCGAGGACACCGGCGCGGTGGCGATCGCTCGCCGCAGCCGCGGCACCCCGCGCGTGGCCAACCGCCTGCTCAAGCGCGTCCGCGACTACGCCGAGGTCCGGGACGACGGGATCATCACCGCGCCGGTGGCGGCCGCAGCGCTCGATCTGCTCGAGGTCGATCACGTTGGCCTCGACCGGCTCGACCGGGAAATCCTCAGCACGATCTGCCAGAAGTTCTCCGGCGGCCCGGTCGGGCTTTCGACGCTGGCCGCCTCGGTGGGGGAGGAGCAGGACACGATCGAGGACGTCTACGAGCCCTACCTGCTGCAGCGCGGTCTGATCGAGCGGACGCCCCGTGGGCGCGCCGCGACCCGGCGAGCCTACGAGCACCTCGGGCTGCCGGCGCCGGGGCCGGGGTCGCTGTCGCTCTTGTAAAGGCCACCCGTCTATCCTCCGGCCCGGATGTCCGCCGAGCACTACTTCATCTGCCCCCATTGCGGGAATCGGTCGATGGGAACCGATCGCAACGCCGGCTTCCGCCGCGAGGCCCGCGGCTGCGACAAATGCGGATTCGCCTACCTGTTCGAGCTGCTCGACGACTATTACCCGGCGCCGAACGCCGCCTTCTTCGCCTGTGACGCCGAGGGCCGGATCGTCGACTGCGGACGGGGTTCATTCGAGCTGACCGGGTTGAAGATCGAGCAGGCGATCGGCCGTCCGGTGCGCGAGGTCCTCGGGCTTAAGTTCTCCGACGGCACCGACCACGTCGGCACGGCGCTCGAGTGGGAGGTCCGCGTCCAGGGCAAGCCGGTCGAGGTCAACGCCGAGCACGACCTGCCCGCCCGGGCGGTGGCGGACATCTTCCCGGCCTACGACGACGACGAAGGCGGCATCCTGGTCGTGCTCACGCCGGTCAACCATCACTGACCAAGCGGCCTGCTCGCGACCGCCGCGCTCCTTACCACTAGCATCATCGCGTAGTCCATGACCGACCGCCAGCGCAACGGCTTCGTCCTGCTCCTTGTCGCCGGGCTGATCGCAGCCTCGGCCGTGGTCCTGGCGACGAAGAAGACCTTCCTCGGGCTGGACCTGAAGGGCGGCGTCGAGCTCGTCTACCAGGGGGAGCCGACTCCGCAGACCCCGAAGGTCACCCCCGAGGCGTTGAATCGCGCCGTCGACATCATGCGCCAGCGCGTCGACCAGCTCGGCGTCTCCCAGCCGTCGATCCAGACCACCGGAACCGACCTGATCACCGTCGGGCTCCCCGACGTCAAGGACACGGCCCGGGCCGAGGCGCAGGTCGGCGCGACCGCGCGGCTGCTGTTCTACGACTGGGAGGCCAACGCTCTCGCGCCGAATGGCAAGCCGGTCAGCAGCCTGCTCCTGGCCAAGGATCCGACGGCCTCGACGATCAGCCAGGGGACGACGGGGGCGGCCCCGGGGTCCCCCGGCGTGGGCAGCCTGCCCCTCTATCAGGCGGTCAAGCTCGCCGCCGCGCAGAAGAATCCCCCCGTCGGCACGTTCAACGCGCGCAACGGGCCGGCCTACTTCATGTTCGGTGCCCCGGGGAGCGCCGCCTGCCAGGCCGCGGGTCGCTTCTACGGATTCACGCCGGACGCCGGCCAGCGCTGCCTGCTCTCGGGCCCGGACACCTCGCTGGCGGACCTGACTTCAGGCTTGCCACCGGGCGTCAGCGCCTCGCAGGGCCAGGTCCTGACCGTGCCGCAGGGGATCGTCGTGCTCCAGGCGGTCCCGGCCAGCTTCGCCCATCCGCCCAAGATCACCAATCCGAGCTCGCAGTTCTACGTGCTCCTGGATCGGGTGGCGCTGCTGGGCAGCGACATCACCAACCCGCAGCAGAGCACCGATTCCGCCGGCGCTCCGGACGTGTCGTTCGGGTTCACCGCCAAGGGCAACAC
>JALYXK010000187.1 GCA_030947145.1 Actinomycetota bacterium | reverse complement strand
CGGCCGCTGCGCAGGGCGCTCGCGCCTGGGGACGGATCGACGCCGGGGAGCGGGCTCGCGCGCTGCGCGCCGCGGCGGCCTGGATGCGCGAGCGCCGGCTCGAGCTCGCCGCCCTCGAGGTGAGGGAATGCGCCAAGCCCTGGCCGGAGGCCGACGGGGATGTGTGCGAGGCAATCGACTTCCTCGAGTACTACGCGCTGGCGGCGGTCGAGCTCGCGCGCGGGCGCCCGCTGCTCCAGGTCCGGGGCGAGCAGAACGAGCTGCGCTACGTGCCCCGCGGCGTGGCCGCCGTGATCTCGCCCTGGAACTTCCCGATCGCCATCCCCTGCGGGATGAGCGCCGCGGCGCTGGCCACCGGCAACGCCGTCGTCCTGAAGCCGGCCGAGCAGTCGCCGGGGTGCGCGCTGCGGCTCGTCCAGGCGCTTCGGGCGGGCGGGGTGCCGCCCGCGGCGATCTCGCTGCTGCCCGGCGAGGGCGAGATCGGCGCCCAGCTCGTGAGCAGCCCCGACGTGCACACCATCGCCTTCACCGGCTCGCTCCCGGTGGGGCTCGAGATCATCCGCTCCGCGGCGGAGGTGGTCCCGGGGCAGCGGCATCTGAAGCGGGTGAACGCCGAGCTTGGCGGCAAGAACTGCGTGCTCGTCGACGCCGACGCCGATCTCGACGACGCCGTCCCGGCGATTGTCGCCTCGGCGTTCGCCTACGGGGGTCAGAAATGCTCGGCGGCGTCGCGGGTGCTCGTGCACGAAGCGATCGCCGACCTGCTGATCGAGCGGGTGGCCGGAGCGGTCCGCGTGCTGCAGGTCGGCCAGGCCGAGCAACTCGGCACCGACGTGCCTCCGCTGATCGAGCGCGAGGCACGGGATCGCGTCCGGCACTTCGGCGAGCTCGCGGCGGCGGACGGGCGCGTCGTGGCCCAGGGGCCGGGCGGCCCGGAACAAGGCTGGTTCTGTGCCCCCACGGTGGTGGCCGACCTGCGGGCCGGCTCGCCGGTGCTCGACCAGGAGATCTTCGGGCCGCTGCTGGCCATCGAGCGGGTCCGCGACGTCGAACATGCCTGCGACGTGGTCGATGGGCTGCCGTTCGCGCTCACCGGCGGGCTGTTCGCCCGGGATCCGTCGACGGTGCGCTACGTCCGCGAGCGGACCCCGGTGGGGAACCTCTACGTGAACCGCGGCATCACCGGCGCGATGGTCGGCCGCCAGCCGTTCGGGGGTAACCGCCTGTCCGGCACCGGAACCAAGGCAGGCGGCCCCGACTACCTGCTTCAGTTCGTGGAATCACAGGCGGTGACCGAGAACACGATCCGGCATGGACTGGTGATCTGAGATCGCCGGAATTGGCGACGGAGGGTTGATTTATCTCCCCGTTCGGTCGATCATCGTAATGAGATGGTCATAGCACCACAACAAGCGTGGAAACTGGTGCTGGCGGTGGGACTACTCGTGGCGATCTTCCTCAGCGCCTACGCGCACGCCCCCCGGCAGGCGATCGCGAAGTCGGAGCTGCGGCGGCTGGTGCTCTCGGCGGTCGGCCTGTATTGCGTCGGCCTGTTCGCGTCGCTGACCCATCACGGCCAGCTGGCCGGCCTGGTTTATGCGGCCGGAATCGTTGTCTGCGCGCTGGCCGTGTGGCTCTCCCGGGGGACCGATCCCGAGGATCCCCCGGACGACCACGACGAACCGGTCGACGAGCAGCCTCCGCCCGAACCCGACGGGGTTCCGGCGTTCGACTGGGCGGCGTTCGAGCAGCAGTTCCGCGAGTACTCCGACCGCCAGACTGCCGACTCGAATTAACCGGCGCCGTTCATGCCCAGCAGGAGGGCATGCAGCCGCGTCTCGCCGGAGAGCTCGGGGTGAAACGCGACCGCGAGCACGTTTCCCTGCCTGACCGCCACCGGGTGGCCGTCGATGCGCGCCAAGACCTCGACGCTGTCGCCGTGCTCCTCGACCCACGGCGCCCGGATGAAGACGGCATGGATCGGCGCTCCGGCGACGCCGTCGAGCTCGACCTCAGCCTCGAACGAGCGCAACTGGCGGCCGAACGCGTTGCGGCGCACCCGCAGATCGAGCATGCCCAGGTGGTCGCGGTCGAGCATGATCATGCCCGCGCAGGTGCCAAGCACGGGGACGCCGGAGCGCACGAGCTCCCTGAGCGGTTCGGCCAGCCCCTCGCGCTCGATCCCCAGGGTCATCACCGTTGATTCGCCCCCGGGCATGATCAGGGCGTCGAGCCCGTTGAGATCAGCCTGGACGCGGACCTCGCGCACGCTCGCGCCGAGCTGGGCCAGGATCTTGGCGTGCGCCTCGAAGCCGCCTTGCAACGCGAGCACCCCGACCAGCGATGGTTGGCCGCCAGGCCAAACTCGCAATGCCGGCGTAGCCGGCACGATCACCAGCCGCGCGGCGAGAGCAGCTGCTCCGTTTCGAGTTTGGAGGTCTCGACGCTGACCATCGGCTGGCCGAGACCGGTCGAGGCGATCGCCACGCGGGCCGGATCGCGGAAATGGGTGGTGGCCTCGACGATCGCCTGCGCGCGGCGTTCGGGGTCCTCGGACTTGAAGATGCCCGACCCGACGAACACGCCCTCGGCGCCGAGCTGCATCACCAGCGAGGCGTCCGCCGGGGTGGCGATTCCACCCGCACAGAACACCACGACCGGAAGCCGGCCGGCGGCGGCGACCTGGCGCACGAGCTCGAGGGGGGCGCCGAGCTCCTTGGCCGCGGTCGGAAGTTCGCCGGCGTCGAGCATGGTCAGCCGCCTGATCTCGCCGCGGATCTTGCGCAGGTGCCGGACCGCCTCGACGATGTCGCCGGTGCCGGCCTCGCCCTTGGAGCGGATCAT
>JALYXK010000184.1 GCA_030947145.1 Actinomycetota bacterium | reverse complement strand
GGCCACGCTCCACAGGCCGTCGGACTTGTCGGACCGCCGGCTCATGTGCGCTGCAGCCTCGTCCGCAGGGCGCTGGCCACCAGCAACAACCCGATGGCCAGCAGGCCGCTCCCGACGGCGAATCCGCGCCACAGCGCGGTGGTGTCCCAGCCGGTGATGAACAGACTGCGAAAGCCCTCGATCAAGTAGGAGATCGGGTTCCAGGTGGCCACGCTGTGAAACCAGCCCGTCTTCAGCAGATTGCGCGGCAGGTTGCTCGACGACAGGAAGATGAACACGAAGAACAGCGGGAACAATCCCTGTACGGCTTCCCCCGACCCCGTGCGCAACGCCGCGAAACAGCCCAATGCTCCAAACCCCAGCGCCGCGAGCGAGCCGAGCACGATCACCACCAGCGCGCCCCCCACCCCGGCGTCGATGTGCGCGCCGGCGATCAGCCCGATCACGATGTAGACCGCCGACTGCGCCGCGCCCAGCAGGCCGACCCCGACCAGCAGCCCGGCGATCAGCGCCACCCGGTGCAGCGGCGTCAGCGCCAGCCGATTGAAAAAGCCGCTCTCGATGTCCTCGGCCAGGTTCGTGCCGGCGTTGATCAGCGAGAACATCCCGCCCTGGATGAAGGCCACGGCGATCGCGAAGGAGATGTAGGAGTCGGTCGGAAATCCCGGCAGGCGCGTGGCGGCGCGCAGCCCGCTGGCGTTGACCGCCAACAGCATCGCCGGGAAGAACACGATCGGGAAGAGCTGAAAGGGCTGGCGCAGCGTCTTCAACATCGACCGGCGGGCCAGCACGCCGATCTGAATCGCCAGTACGCCGATCACGCCGAGACGGCGTCGACCGCCGGGGCCTCATTCCCCTGACCCGCACCGTCGCCGGCCCCCTCGAGCGACCGCCCCGTCTTGGCCAGGAAGACGTCGTCGAGGCTCGGCGCATGCAGGCGAAGGTCGGCTACGGCGATCTCCTCGGCATCGAGCGCCCGGACGACATCGGCCAGATCACTGACGCCGGTCTTCAGGCGCACCGCGACCGCACCGGGAGATGCGGGTGCCTGATCGCCGAAGCGGCCCAGCACGTCCGCCAGGCGCTCGCGGTCCCCCGCCTCCACCGGAGCCGCCTCGACCGTCGGACGCCCCACCTCCGCCTTGAGCGCGCTCGGCGTCCCCTCAGCCACGATCCGCCCACGATCGATGATTCCCACCCGGTCGGCCAGCACGTCGGCCTCCTCCAGGTACTGGGTGGTGAGGAACACCGTCACTCCATCGGAGGCCAGCCGTCTTACCTCGTCCCACAGGGCCGAGCGGCTCTGCACGTCGAGCCCGGTGGTCGGCTCGTCCAGGAACAGCAGCCGGGGACGGTGCACCAGCGCGAGGGCGAGATCCAGTCGACGTTTCATGCCTCCCGAGTAGCCGCCCACCTTACGGTCGGCCGCATCCTGGAGCCCGACCCGTTCCAGCAATTCGGTTCCGCGCGCGCCCCGGTCGGCTCTGGAGAGCCCATGCAGCGCGCTTTGCAGCCGCATGTGCTCGCGCCCGGTCAGATACGGATCGAGCGCCGATTCCTGCAGCGAAGCCCCAATCGCGCGGCGCACCTCGGCGCCCTGACGGACCACGTCGAGCCCAGCCACCCGCACCCGCCCGGCCGTCGGCGGCAGGAGCGTGGTGAGGACCAGCACGGTCGTCGACTTGCCCGCGCCGTTGGGGCCGAGAAAGCCGTAGATCTCGCCGGGCGCCACACGCAGGTCGATTCCATCGACCGCGCGCACGCCCCCCTTGAAGTCGCGGACGAGGCCTTCGACCTCGATCCCCTCAGCGCTGGCGCTCATCGCCTGACCATAGCCAAGCGGGACCCGGTCGCCGCGCGCCGCCGGATGCTCAGCGCGGGTTGATTCGCGGCGGGCGCCGCGGCGACAGAGTGCTTCGCACGTAACGCCGCAGATAGCGGAGCGCGAGCTGCTTGGAGCAAATCCCGCGATACCGGGCGAGTTCCCGGCCGTTAGTGAGATAGACGCCCCACCCGTCGGTAGTGGGTCTGAGCATGAGCGCTAGTGCAGTCATCGTGTGCCTGTAATCAAGGTTACTCCGCCGGGCACGCGGGCTTGAGCGAGCGCTGCCGCTTACGCCACGACGGCCGGTACCTCCACACCGATAACCCGCAAACGGCGCGACAGCGCGGTGAACGCGAACTCGTTCATGGCCTGGCCGGAGTAGCCCAGGTACTCGTAGTCGTCTCCCACCTGGAAGCCGGGCGGCACGAGCACGCCGGCCGCCGCCGGCAACGTCTCGGCGAGCTTGGCGGAAATCCGCTTGGCGAGCTCGGGGTCGCGGGCTTTCTGCTGCAGAAACCAGGTCCCATAGGCGACGTGGCGATGTTCGTCCCGCGCGATCAGGTTGAAGGCCTTGAGGTGCCCGGGAAGGATTCCCCGGCGCTCCATGTTGTCGGTCTGGAAGTACTGACCGGTCAGCGCCAGCGTGCCCTCGATCACCATGTGATAGGTGGTGACGAAGTCAACCTTGGCCTCGATGTCCGACGGATCGGCGAGGAGCGCCCGGTGGTCGTCGACCAGGTGGCCGTCGAACAGCTTGAAGTAGTCCGGGGTGAGGTCGCGCCGGGCCCGCTCCAAGCGCTCCTCGAAGCTGCCGTCGTAGCGGAACACCTCCTCGTAGAGTCGATTGAAATGCTGGGCGTGGCGCGCCTCGTCGACCTGCTGGGTGAGCAGAAACGCTTCCTCGTGCTTGTCCTCGGCCGCGAGCACCAGACCGGAGAACTGGCTGGTGACCCGCTCCTCACCGACGAAGAACGCCGACAGCCCCCACAACATCTCATCACGCAGCTCGGCGGGGAGCGACTCCCATTCGCGCTGGTCCGGGACGAGATCGATCTCGTGGGAGACCCAGTTCTGCCGCTCCCACAGCCGGTACAGCTGCAGTGGCGTCATCAGCGTCACCTGCGGCAACCTTGACTCGTCGGTCATCGTGCCGACGTCGCCTTGAACCGTGAAGTCGAGCAAGCTGGCCATGGAGACCTCCTCTCGTGCTGGCGATTGCGGAGATACAAACCCGCCGATGTGGGCGGCCCCAACGCCTCGGAGCTAGGCGCTCGGCGCTCGGTAGCGCAGCCCGTCGAGCGCGATGTCGAGGATGTGCTCGACCTCCTCGGGGTCACCGACGGGGATCTTCGCGATCCCGCCGACCATCTGAATGACCTCGGCGAGGTCGGTGTCGGCGCGGACGACGCGGGCGTGCTGAGCGCGTTCCAGCAGCGGCTCGCCGGCGGCGAAGAGCGCCGCGCGACTGCTCCGAAAGACCGCCGCGTCGCGACCGACGTAGTCCAGTAGCTCCGGAGCCAGTGCCTGCTTGGTGGCCAGGTAGGCCACGAACCGGTGCAGGCCGGCGGCCACACGGTGGCGAGCTCCCTCGTCGGCGGCTACCACCCGGCCTTCGCCATTGGGGCGGTGAGCGTCGCGGTCGGAGTCGTCACGGCCCGGGCCGTCCTGCGGACCCGAGAGGCGCCGGCGGCCGCGCCCCCGGCCCCGGTCTCAGAGCCGGCCCTCCATGTCGCTGAGACCTCCGAGCCGCAGGTTCAAAGTCAGGCCGCCTAGGCTTTGCTCGCCCGCGACGTATGGCCCACGCCTAACGTTCTCCGATATCTTGCTGCACGCCCAAACGAGCATCGGACCCGGCCGTCGGGGGAATCGACATGCCTGCTCCTGAGAACTGACAATGGGCTTTTTCGGACGCGGCGAGGACCCGAATCCCGAGCAGGTTGAATCGCGCCAGCGGATCGAGGAAGGAGGGATTCCGCGCCGGGCGCAGGAGCGGCTGAAGGGGCTCGCCGCCGATGGGTCGCTGTTTACGAGCGGACTTTCGGTGAACGAGTTCGCGCTGCTGAGCCGGTTGGGGCCGGCGCCGCTGGCTCAGGTGATGGGCGCGAGCGTGGTCCGGACGGGGTGGCAATACCTGCCGGCGCTCGAGCCGGGGATGATCGTTTCGAATCCGTGGTATGGCCCGACCATCACCGGCAGGGCGCTCCAGAACCCGTACACCGAGGCTTCGCCCTCTCAGGTCCGCGCCTACCGATGGCACGCAGAGGTTGTCTGCGGGCTCGAGGTGCTGACCGACGCTTGGAACATGGCCCGGCGCCGTGCCCTCGATCGACTTTCCGAGGAGGCTTCGCAGGTCGGCGCCGATGCCGTCGTCGGCGTCCACCTGCGCCGCAGCGACCACGATCTCGGCAACGGCACGATCGAGTACGTGGTGAGCGGAACCGCGATCCGGCTGCCGGACTCGGACGGGACCCCCTGGCCGACGCTCACCGACGTTTCCGTGCAGGACTACTGGCGGTTGCACAGCGCCGGCCACGAGCCGGCCGGGTTAGTGGCCACCACCGCCGTCGTGTTCGCCGCCCCGGCCCGGTCAACGCGGCTGCGGCGAGTGCAGAGCACCGCTCAGAACCAGGAGCTCGAGGAGCTCAGCCGCGGATTTCAGGCCGCGCGCGAGACGGTCCGAGCGCGGTTGCTGGGCCAGGTTTCCGATGCTCATGGGTTGGGCGCCGTAGGCGTCGAGTTCTCCCATTCGGGTGCGCCGGGAGAAGCTGGCGCTTGCGTCTTCATTGCAGTCCACGAGTCATCGGGGTTGGCACACGGGCCGGTTGGGGCTGCCCTACCTGGTCTCAGGTCGCAGCGATGTCGAGCGGAAGGGCTGGGTGGTCACGATGCATGCGGCAGGCACAGCGGTTCGGCCCCGGCGGGGGCAGACAGCGCCTTCGGTCACTACTTCGATGCGGATGGGGTCGAGATGACCGACTACGACCCCCAGTCACTCGAGGGAATTCCCGAGTCCGGGCGTGAGCGCCTGGAGCAGAATCGGCAGGGCCTGTACACCTCCGACCTGAGCGTGAACGAGTTCCTCCTCGTCACGCAGGCCGGCTTCG